>JAYVWH010000464.1:0-4611 GCA_043786265.1 Kofleriaceae bacterium
CGTGGAGTTTCTGAGTCGGGATCTTCGCGAGCATGAAGTCGACCGCATTGCCGTGCGTGTGCTGGCTGTCGCGCGCGACCTGGTGACCCTTCTTGCGCAGCATCAGGTTGTACTTGTGGTGGCGAAAGCCGGAGACGACGGTGACCGAGTCCGCCTTGAACTGCTTGGCCGCGGCGAGCAGGACGTCGATCAGCTTCTTGTCCATCTCGGTCGCGGCGTTCGTGAAGTGATCACGCAGGAACGCGTCGATCTGCGGTCCGGTCGCCGGCACCGCCGGATCGACGGCGAGCCAGTCCTTGGTCCACTGGTTGTACAGGTTGACCAGCTTGGCGGGCCTGGCGCCGGCGACGGGGAGTATGTCGTGCTGCTTCGTCTTGGCCGCGCGCTCGCGGTCCTTCTTGGGCTGATACGTGTCCGCGTGGGCGACGGCGACTGCGATGGCGACGCCGGCGAGGGCGAGCGCGAGCGCAGCGCGATTCACGAAGGGCGCCTCAACTTGACCAGCGTCTCCGTCGAGAGCACTTCGTTGAGCGAGCCCGAGCGGAACCCCGCGAGATCGAGCGCGATGTACGAGAAGCCGAGTTGCTTGCCGAGCGTGACGATGCGATCGCGGATGCCTGGCGCGATGACGCGCGCGAGGTCGGGGGTGTCGATCTCGAGGCGTGCGATCGTGTCGTGGAACCGTACGCGCAGCTGCTTGAACCCCATGGCGCGCAGTCCGTCCTCGAAGTCATCGACCTGACGGAGTCGCTCAGGGGTAATCTTGGTGCCGTACGGAAACCGCGACGACAGGCATGCGAGCTGGGGCTTGTCCCACGTCGGCAGCGCGAGCTCGCGCGACAGCTCGCGAATCTCGGGCTTGGTCAGCCCGACGTCGACCATCGGCATCCGTGCACCGCGATCGCGCGCCGCGGCAATGCCAGGACGTACGTCGCCGAGATCGTCGACGTTGGTGCCGAGCAGGATCGCTGCGTCGCCGAGCCGTGCGGCGATCGGCCCGGCCACATCCATCAGCTCGGTCTTGCACAGCGCGCACCGATGCGTCGGGTTGTCGCTGAAGCCGGGAACCTCGAGCTCGTGGCTCTGAACGACGTGATGACGGACACCAAGGCCGAGCTGTGCGGCGAGCTCGCTGGCCGCCGTGATCTCCGAGCGAGCCATCGTCGGGGACACCGCGGTTACCGCATGACACCGGTCGCCGAGCGCATCGACCGCGACCTTGAGCAGGAACGCGGAGTCGACGCCGCCAGAGAATGCGACCACGACCTGGCCGTAGTCGGTCAGGGTCGTTCGGAGGGCGTCTAACTTCGACGGCACGGGCCCAGCCTAGCATCGGGCGTCACAGCGCGCGACCTCGGTGAAGTCCCTGTCCTCGTCGGACCACGCGTAGATCGCCAGCTCGGTGGTCCCCGTCGCTGTGACGCCGACGACAAGGTGCTGAACCGGGTACACGGGCGCCCCCGCCGGGGCTGCATTGTCGCGGTCGACCGCGGAGAAGTACGCCTGACCGTTCGTATGCGAGTGGTAGAGGACGACGGCGGGGCGATCCGTCCCAAACGACGCGGCAAACTCGAACAGCTCCCGACCTGCGATCACGAAGCCGGTCTCGGCGCCGCGCTCGGGATGGGTTGGGTGTTCGCCATCGGCCTGGGCATTGCGGCAGCGCACGAGCTCGGTGGCGCCGTCGCGCGATCGGCGAAGATAGCCGCAGCACTCGGCGGGGAATGCCTGACGGGCATGATCGCAGATCGCCGCAAGCACATCCGTGCCGCCGCAGTCGAGGTCGGTCTCAATTCCGTTCTTCTGGCCATCAGAGCACGAAGCGGCGAGCACCTCGGCATCGGGGCCACCACATCCAACCTCGCAGACGAGCGAGATGGACAGAGCGCGCATCGGTTCAGTCTAACACCTACAGCCGGCCTACCGCTCGAATGTCTGCGCCATCCACTGCGTGGCAGCGATCGAACCGCGCCAGAACGCCAGGGCAACGTCGTCACCGTCGGCGTGCGGCCACCAGGCGGGACGCTCCACGAGCGGCAGCTCGCGCGTCGCCGGCGGACCGTTACCCTCGGCGAGCACCTTGGTGTCGGGGCCGTGTGCGGCAACCTCGGCGCGCTGTGCGTCGGTCGCGTTGAGCAGGATGATGTTGCCGGTGCCTCCGGCGGCGAGGTACGCGGCGGCGGTGAGCTCGGCGACGGGCTCGGTCTCGCGCAGCGGGACGCGCACGGTCGCGACCATGAGTGCGGTCTGCCCAAGGCCGCCCACGTCAGGGAGCATCATGTGGCGCGCGTAGCGTTGAACCTGATCGTCACGCATGGGCGACGATCTCGCCGTGGCTGCGCGCGGGTGGAACGGCCGCGTTCACGCACGTGGCGCAACCGGGGCGCGGCTCGAAGCCCACGATGCGCGGGTCGGGCGAGCGGCGCAGATCATCGAACACGAAGATCGATCCGGCCCGCGAGCGATCGCCGCGAGCGAGGCCAATCGCGAGCGCGCCGGCGAGCCCGCCGATCGCACCGACGACCGGGCCGAGGACACCAGCGGCGGCGCAGGTGTCCGCGCTGACCGGCTCCTCGAACAGGCAGCGATAGCAGGCGGAGCCGGGCGCACCCACGAACACGTTGCCACCAAAGCGTAGGGCGGCGGCGATCACGTACGGGCGGCCGTTGGCGACGGCCCAGTCGGCGACTGCGAACTTGGTCGCGGGGTCGTCACTTCCATCGACGATCAGGTCGGAATCGCCAGAGATGTCGTCAGCGGCCTCGGCGGTCCAGTGGGTCTGGTAGCCGCGTGCGGTGCCGCCTCGTGCCGTGACTGCCGTCGCGAGCAGGGGGGCCTTGGGCTCGCCGACATCGGCAGGGGAGAACTGGATCTGCCGGTGGAGGTTCGAGACTTCGACGATGTCGCGGTCGACGATGGTTAGCTCGATCCCGGCGGCGCCGAGCGAGAAGGCAAGAGGGCCACCAAGGCCACCTGCACCGACGATCGTCGCGCGCACGGTCATCCCGCGCTCCGTCCGCAGACCCTGCACGTTCCGGAGTCGCCGATCAGGCCGACGCAACCGCCGTCGGGACACAGCTTGCGATCGGTCCACCCCGTGGTCGCGACGCCCTCTTCGTCTGCTTCGGCGTTACCCTCATCATCATCGTCGTCGTCGGACTCGTCGTCTTCGTCGTCCTCGTAGTAATACTCGTCGTCCTCGTCGAAGTCGGTCGTGCCGCCGCGCAGGGCAGCGCCACTGGCATCGGCGCCCTCTGGCGCGTCGACTACAGGGCGCGCCTTGCCGCGCTTACCGCAGACCCCACACCCGCCGTCGGAACCGACGACGCCGGTACATCCACCATCGGTACAGAGCTCACGCTGGTCCCACTCGCTCATGGCATTCCTCCGAGGGCTGCGTACAGATCACTCGCGCTGTAAAACGTCAGGTCGACATCGCCGAGCTTGAGCAGGGCGCGCGAGGGCATGGGCTTCTCGCGGCGGGGCTCGAGAGTTTCACCGCGCAGGAAGCTGCCGTTCTTGGAGCCAGCATCGGCGACGACCCAGCCGCCGCTTTCACGCCGCACGTACGCGTGAAGGCGCGACACCGATGTATCGGCGATCACGACGTCGTTGTTGTTGGTGCGGCCGATCGTGATCCGGTCGGGGAAGGAGGCACCGGGCTTCTTGGACAGCGGGAAGATCTGCAGATCGACCTCGTCGAGGACGACCCGCCCGTGCGGGAGGGTCTCCTCGATCTCCTCGTCGAGCGACAAGGTGGTCACGCCGCTCGCGGATGGATCATCGCCCTCGAGGCGATAGCGTACAAGGGCCGCCGGTGCAGCCGAGGCCAGGAACTCGTCCGGCCCCAGTTGCAGTAGCTGGCGGTAGTGTGCAGCTGCATCCACGGCTTGGGATTTCGCATACCCCCGGCTTCGCGGCAACCTCGTCGGGATAGGTTTGACAAGCTCGGCAGGCGCGGGTTAAACGAGGCCCGCAATGTACGATACGTCTGATATCCGCAAAGGCCTCAAGGTCCTGATGGACGGGAACCCGTACAACGTGATCGAGTTCCAGTTCGTCAAGCCCGGTAAAGGCGCGGCCTTCACTCGTACCAAGTTCAAGAACTTGCTGACGGGTGCGGTCGTCGAGCGGAACATTCGGTCGGGTGAGAAGCTCGAGCCCGCGAACGTCGAGACGCGCGACATGCAGTTCCTCTACAAGGAGGCCAATGACCTGGTCTTCATGGACCAGACGAACTACGAGCAGGTCACGATCTCCAAGGATCTGATCGGCGACGCCCACGATCTCATGAAGGACAACCTGCCGTGCTCGGTGGTGTTCTTCAACGAGCGCCCGGTCGACGTCACGCTGCCCACGTTCGTGTTCCTCGAGGTCACGGCGTCCGAGCCGGGCGTGCGCGGTGACACCAGCGGTAACGTCCAGAAGCCCGCGACGGTCGAGACCGGCGCCGAGGTCTCGGTCCCGCTGTTTATCCGCATCGGCGACATGATCAAGGTCGACACGCGTACGCACGAGTACGTCGAGCGCGTCGCGAAGTAATCGCGTGGTTGCGACCCGTGGCCGCGTCATCGCACTCGACGCCGGCCTGGCGGTCGTTCGCTGCGAGCC
>JAYVWH010000465.1:0-3798 GCA_043786265.1 Kofleriaceae bacterium
ACATACGGCGGTTTTGATCTGTGTACGAGGCCACTGCTCTAGGTCGGCGATGGGCAAGAAGCGTAAATCATCGCAACGGGCGAGCGGCGCTGCCAAGAAGCAGGCGCCGACGGCCGGGCCTTCGTCCGCTGCCGCTCCGCCCGTAGCGCTTGTGCCCGCCGCGGCCCCCGCGGCACCGCAGCCGCCCGCGGCGTCCGACGCTGCGTCGAAGGGCAAGCAGCGTCGCGCGGCACAGCGCGTCGACCGCACCGTACGCTCGCGCGAGGCCGCCACCAATAGCGAGCCGATCGTCGCGCCGGCGTTCTTCTTTGGCTTCGAGATCACATGGGCAAAGCTCGTGCTCGTTCGCGTGCTGTTCTTCCTGCTGCTCGCAATCGATGCACTGCTGCAGATCTCGCACGCACCGCGCTATGGCGCGGGCGACTTCAATGTCGCGCAGCTCCCGGGGTTCGATGCGGTGGCGCCCGGTCGCGAGCTGTACAGCGTGGCGCAGCTCGTGCTCGCCTATCTGTTCATCTTCGGTGCGTGCGGCGTCGCGACGCGCGTCGTGCTGCCGATCGCGACGGCGATCTATGGCTGGCTCTATTTCTCGAGCCACCTCGACTCCTACCAGCATCACTACCTCGTGTGGCTGCTGCTGCTGCTGTCGTGCTTCGTCCCGTGGAAGCGCGTGCCAGAGACGACGCCAGCAACGCCGGTGCGCTCGTGGGCCGTGCGCGTGATGCTGATCCAGCTCGCGGTCCTCTACTTCTGGGCAGCGGTCTCGAAGATGAACGTGGCGTGGCTCGACGGTCGCACCCTCGACGCGCAGCTCACCGGCCCGATCGAATCGCTGATCCACTCGACGGTCGGTTACGTCTGGGCGGCCCGCCTCGTGATCGTCGTCGAGCTGACGCTGGCTGCGACGATCTGGTGGCGGCGCGGGTGGCTGATCGCTGCGCCACTGGGGCTCGCGCTTCATATCGGGATCCTCAAGACCGGGCTGGAGATCGGCCTATTTGCGTGGTTCATGATCGCGCTCTACGCGCTCGTCATCCCAGATCGCGTCTGGGTCTGGGTCGCCGAGCACCCTCCGCTGCGCGGCCTGCGTACCGCTGCGCAGATCGTGGCGCAGTGGTTCCACGGTAGCGCGCGGTTCCTGGTCTGGGCCCTCGCGGCCGGCGCGGGGGCGGTGCTCGCGATGCTGTCGCGGTTCGACGACGGGCCCGCGATCGGTCTCGGCCTCGTGATGGCGCTCGTGGTCGGGACAATCTTCGCGGTACTTCGACGGCGCACGCATGTCGCGTGGCTCGCGATGGCTCACTTGCTCGCGTTCGTGATGTGGACGGTCGTCGATCGCGCGACCACCACGGCGTCCGACTACTACCGATTCTGGGGCGGCAGCTCGCGGCGGCTCGGCGACGCGAAGACCTCGGAGGCGGCGTACCGGCAAATGACCGAGGTCGCTCCCGACGATGGAAACGGGTTCTACCAGCTCGGTCGGCTGCTGCTCGCACGCGACGCGGGCGACGAAGGCATCGCAGCGCTGCACCGTTCGCAAGATCTCGAGCCGCTGCGTGCTCGTGCCTACGTCGCCGAGGCGCGCTACCTATCGACGCATGGCAAGCGAGACGAGGCGATCGCGAAGGCACGCGAGGCGACGATTGTCGAGCCGGGGGACGCCGATGCGAGAACCTTGCTCGACAGCCTGACGTCGTCGCCATGACCGTCTCCGATCGCCGCACCCGCGCCGCTCGGATCGCGACCATCCTCGAGAGCGAGTTCCCGGCACCGGCGATCCCGCTCGATCACGGCGACCCGTATCAGCTGCTCGTCGCGGTGATCCTGTCGGCGCAGTGCACCGACGCACGCGTCAACCTCGTGACACCGGCACTGTTCGAGCGCGCACCGACCGCCGCAGCGCTCGCGAAGATGGCGGCGGCGCAGATCCTGCCGTTCATCAAGACGTGCGGCCTCGCGCCAAGCAAGGCGAAGAGCCTCGCCGCGATGTCGCGTGCGCTCGTCGCCGATCACGGTGGTGTGGTTCCCGCCGACATGGATGCGCTCGAGGCGCTCGCAGGGGTCGGTCACAAGACCGCGAGTGTCGTGATGGCGCAGGCGTTCGGCGTGCCGGCGTTCCCGATCGACACCCACATCCATCGTCTCGCCGCGCGCTGGCAGCTGTCGCGGGCACGCAATGTCGAGGAGACCGAGGCAGATCTCAAGACGCTGTTCCCCGAGGACGCCTGGACCAAGCTGCACCTGCAATTCATCTACTTTGGTCGCAAGTACTGCCCTGCCCTGCGCCACGTACCCGACAGCTGCCCGATCTGCAGCTGGGCGATGTCAAAGGCGCGTGCCGGCCGCGAAGCGCGCGGCCTGCATCCGGCCCGTCCGTCGCGCGTCCGCTCGTGACTCGCCTCTATCGCACACGTGCGCACGTACATGGATCGCGAGAACTGTCGAACCACGGTGCATGAACCTGAAGCACCTGCTGGTCCTCGCCGCCCTCGCCATCCCCGTCCAAGCGCGCGCCGAATTCCGCACCGACAACCCAGCGCCGCAGCAGCACAGGGTGCCCTTCACCCGCGTGAAGAGCTTCGACTTCGGAGGTCTCTACGTCCACACGCCGGAGCGCCAGGAGCTGTTCCGCATCGCGCAGCTGTGGCGCCAGCGCCCGACGTGGTGGACGATCACGCTCGAGGGTCACGGCTACATCGCCAGCGACGAGGAGGCGAGCATCGAGCTCGGTGCCAAGCGGGCGGAGCGCGTGCGCGACCTGCTCGTGAAGTTTGGCGTCGATCCGCGCTTCATCGTTACGGTCGGCCACTCGCGCGCGACACCCGGACGCTACGTCGACGTCAAGGTCGACGCCTGCGACGCCTGCAAGCGCTGAGCAGCTCCGGGTCAGCGCACTGCGGCAGACTGCGTACCAGGCTGGCACGCAGGCAACCCTGGAGTCGCTCGCCGCGACCAATGGAGATGCGCCTCGCCGTCGTCGCTGTCTCTCTCGCCCTTGCCGCGTGCGGGAACCACACGCTTCCCGTACATCCCGGGATCGAGACCACGTTTCTCGCGACGCCGCCGGTGCGCGAGCTGCCGGCGCGACTGCAGGTGGTGACGTTCAACGTGCACATGGAGTCCGGCGCGAAGATCGCGAAGGCGATCGCGACCGATCGCGCGATCAAGGACGCCGACGTGATCGTGATGCAGGAAGTACATCGCAAGGTGTTCGGCTGCAGCGACGCGTGCGACGTCGGCAAGCGCCTCGGCTACTACACGATCTATGCGCCTGGCCACGCGACCGGTGCCGAGGACTACGGCGTCGCGATCCTGTCGAAGGCGCCGATCACGTCCGCGCAGGTGATCGAGCTGCCGTTCTTCAACGTGCACGTCAACTCGGGCCGTCGCATCGCGCTCGCCGCGACGATCGAGCACGCGGGTCATCCGCTCACGGTCTACGCGGTGCACCTCGAAAATCGCGTCACCGTGAAGCAGCGCCGCCAGCAGATGATGCCAGTGCTAGAGCACGCGAAGCGGCAGCCGACGCCGGTCGTGATCGCCGGTGACTTCAACACGAGCCCGTTCACGTGGATCGATCATCTCGTTCCGATCCTCACGACGACGCAGGACGACCGCCTCGAGGAGCTCATGCGCGCGAACGGCTTCGACACGCCCGTCGCCGGCAGCGGTCCCACGCATCGCTACATCGGCATGAAGCTCGACGCGATCTACACTCGTGGGGTGACCGTCCGGCGGTTTGCGACCGCTCGTGCCCACGATGTCTCCGACCACCTCGCGCTGTGGGCTTACCTAGAC
>JAYVWH010000466.1:0-3420 GCA_043786265.1 Kofleriaceae bacterium
CGTAGACCTCTTTCCACTTGATGATCACGATCGGATCTTTCTCTTCCTTGAACAGGCGCGCGACCGAGCGCCGGAGGATCGCGTCGGCCTCGTTCTCGAGCCGATTGATGTCGATGCACAGCTTGAGGGTCGCCTGGGGCGCCTTGAGCGTGCGGAGTCCACGGATCGCCTGCTCGACCTGCAGCGAGCTGCGGTGGAGCACGTCGGCGAGGTCGCGCACGTCCGAGGTCATCGTGGTGATCTCGTAGAGCTCGATGCGCTCGGAGGCGGCCTCGACGTAGTCCATGATGTCGTCCATCCGCGTGATCAGGCGATGGATCTCATCGCGGTCGATCGGGGTGATGAACGTCTTGTGGAGCGCTTCGACGCAGCGGTGCGTGATCGTGTCGGTCTCGTGCTCGATGTCCGAGATCCGCCGGCACTTGGCGGAGATATTGGCGCCAGTCGTGACCATCGACAGGAACTCTTTGGTCCCTTCGATCGTCAGACCTGCGTGCTGCTCGAAGAAGTCGAAGAAGCTGGTCTCGCGAGGCAAAAACCGGCCGAACATGTCCTCAGCGCTGTAACACGGGCGAGATCATCGCGTCACGTTGGGAAGGCACCTTCACGCAGGTAGTGAACAACCAGCCGCAGCACCTCGGGGGCGTTCATGATCCACGTGTGCGTCGCGTCGACCTCACGAAACGCGGCCATCTCGGGCAGCTTGGTCTCGTCGACGGCGACCGTTCCGTCATTGCGTACGCCGGCGGGGAACAGACGGCCGACAGTCCAGCTAGTCACGTTGGTCAGCGCGCGGCTTCGCGTCCCCGCGATCACCGCGAATGGTGCGGGCGGGGCCGGCCAAGGGGTCGCGTCTGCGAGCTCGCTCCCGGCGGGACCGTAGAACCAGCGAAACAGCGGGTTGCCGGCGAACCCGCCGGCGAGCTTGCTGCCCTGGTTGGGCGGCGCGAGCATCACGATGCGCGACCAGTGCAACCGGGGGTCGCGAAGATGACGGACGACGATGCCGCCCATCGAGTGAGTCACCGCACACAGTGGGCGCTCGCCAGCGACGTCGACGAGCTCCTCCGACAGCGCACTGGCAAGGTACGAGATCGAGTGCTGGCGCGACGGATAGGTTCGGCTCCAGGTCTCGAAGCCCTGCTGGCGCAGATGCGCGGCGAGCTTGGCCATCGAGCCGTGGCCGCGCGCGAGCCCGTGGAGCAGGACCACCAGCGGCTTCATGGATCGCGGACGTCCTCGCTGCGATCTTTGGCTGCATCCCTGTCGAGCTCGGCATCGAGGTCCGCATTGCCCGAGGCGCGCCACGACTCCTCGAGACGATCGGGGTGGTTCGGTGGGAACAGCGCCTCGAGCTCACTCGGCTTGACCGCGGTCACCGTCGCCACCACCTCGTCGGCGAGAGATTCGCGCTCGGCGCGTAGCGCGATCACCTCGCGGCGAAATGCGAGCCGGCGAAATAATGTACCGAGACCGCGGCGGACCAGGCGCAGCCGATCGAGCACCCGCAGCGTCGCGAAGCCAGACACCGGCAGCAGGACCATCGCGATGAAGGCCCACCAGAAGCCAGCCTTCCACCACAGCAACGCGACCGTGCCCGCGTACGCGAGCAACACGAGCATGAGGCCGACGAGCAGCTTCGTCGTTGCGATGACATCCTTGCGCGGCGTGAGCTTGCCGCTCGCGAATCGCGCGAACACCAGCGGCGGAACGTGGAGCGGTGCGCCGGGGATGCTCAGTGGCAGCCAGAATGCGACAAGCGCGAGGTGCCGCATCACGCGCGCTGCGACCTCGAGCTTGGACAGATCGCGTGCGAGCTCGCGGTCGGAGACGCCGAGCTCGTCGAGCTTCTGCTGATACGTGTGGACACGCGTCATCAGCGCGAGCACGCGTGGATCCGCCGCGACGCGCGAGTAGTACGTATTGAAACGCCGCGCCAGCTCGACGCGATCCTCGATCGAGATCTCCTGCGGCTGGTAGAGCCGGCGCACGACATCGAGCGCCCGCACGGTGTCCCAGTCGGGAGCGTTGATCGTGAGGCGCCGCATGCTGGTGTCGATCTCGGTGGTCAGCTCGCGGACCTCGTCGGGAGAGTTGCCCCGCTGGGCCGTTACGTCGATCGGCGGCCCGAACTGCACGAGCACGCGGCTGCGAAACCGCTTGGGATGAATGAACGTGAGGCCGCATGGCACGATGCGGATCGGTTGCGCCGTGCGCTGCGCACCACCCAGCGCGAGGCGAGCGGCGCCGGTCTTGAGCCGCGAGAGATGCGATTCGTCGTGCGACAGCCCCTCGGGGAAGATACCGATCGCACCACCCTCGACGAGCACTGCGAACATCGCATCGAACGCCGCATCATTGTCGATCGCGCCGGTCGGCGCAGGTCCGCCCGGCTCCATTTTGGGCGGCGCCGCGCCTGGCGTCGCGTCTCGCGGTTTGCCATCGTGATCATCGCGTCGCTTGATCGGGACGGCACCGAGACCACGCAGCACCGCGCGCATGATCCGTCCCTTGAACAGCGCGTCCTTCGCCGCGAAGTGCACCTTGCGCCCGCACGTCGTGATGATCAGGATCGGATCGATCAGCGAGTTCGGGTGATTGCCCGCAAACAGCACCGGCCCGTCGGCGGGAACATGCTCGAGCCCCGCGACCTCGATCTGGCGAAAGAATACGCGCGTGACGACCCGCAGGAACCACGCGAGGACGCGATACGCCACGGCGCATCGTATCACTGGGCGGCTACGCGGGTTCGAACACGAGACCTGCTGCGCGCAGCCGAGCGAGCAGCATTCCATCCATCGCCACGGACGGTGTCTGCACGCCGCCCTTGCTCGGCAGCTCGTCATAGGCGAGACACAGCGCGGATTCACCGAGCATCTTCGACGTCGACTTGTAGCCCGGGTCGCCATGCGGATCGGCGACGATGTAGATCAGCTTGTCGGAGCCGTGCTCGGCGAGAAATCGCACCTTCCAGTGCCCGTTCTCGCGCTTCTCCCGCGATGGCCCCTCGCCCGGCTGGGGCGCGCGCTTCTGCAGCTGCTCCCGCAGCCACGGTCGCTTCATCGCCGTCGCCAGTGTGCCGAGCCCGGCGGTCACCGTCGCTGCCATCACGGCGCCGCGCACGTTGCCCGGCGTGGACATGACCTCGCGATACACGAAGTCCGTGCCCCACGGATAGCCCGCAAGCGCGTGGCCGCGGCGCACGACCGGGGAGTTGGTTGCGGCCATGAAGAACGGCGCGACGAACATCTTGAGGTCCGGATCCCATCCGACGAGTCGGTTGTCGACAGGGGGCTTCGATGCGTCCGGATCCGGATCGAGCGCGTATGGGTTGCGCATCACCCGCCGCACCGCCGGATCCTTCATCGCCTCGGCGATCGCGAAGCCACTGGCCGCGGTTCCACCGGACATCCCGCCGCT
>JAYVWH010000467.1:0-6105 GCA_043786265.1 Kofleriaceae bacterium
CCCGAGTAGCCGAGCAGGAGCCGGATATTTCGCGGTGGCTGGTTCGCGATCGCGCGCAGGCGTTCGGGCGAAGTCGACAGCGAGATCGTCGATGTGATCTCGATCGTGCCGGCGACTCCGGGGCTCGCGAGGCCGGACGGTTCGTGCAGTACCCACCCCGTCGACGGGCTGACGGGTCCACCAGCCCATACGACAGCGGAGTCCTCGCCGCGCCAGCTCATCTCGAGGCTCTCGAGCAGCTCCGTCGCCCTGATCGGCGAGGGATGATTGACGACGAGGCCGAAGCTCCCCTTGTCGCTGTGCTCGATCATCAGGACGACGGCGCGTGAGAATTTCGGGTCGGCCAGCTGTGGCATGGCCAAGAGAAGTCCAGGTGCCAGGTTGGCCGACTCCACCGCCCACCAAGTGTTCCGCAAAAATTAGCGGAATGCCGCTGAATTCGACCAGTTCCGCGGCGGAGTGTAGAGGCCGTCACGCTCGCAGGTCAGTGCACGACGGCGGGGTCGGTGCCGAGGCCGGGGTCGCTCGCGCCGTCCTGCGCGTTGACCTTGTCGCTGTCCTTGGACTTGTTGTCCTTGTCCTTGTCGTCGAGACCGAGCTGGCTCTGGACCTTCTTGAACAGCGCCGAACCAAGGCTGAGCGCAAAGCCGGTCGCGACCGCGCGTACGAAGAACTTCATCATGACTCCAAGGGTAGCAAGCTACGGGGCCGCGAGCACATCGACGATCGGCAGCAGCGGCTCGCCGTACAGCTCGGTCCACAGCGACCGGGCGGCGGCCCGCAGCTTGTCGCTGCTCTGCGCAGCGAGTGGCCGGGCGAGGGTTGCCAGTGCTTCGCGATCGAGCCGTCCTTTGACGACAAGGGGGCGGACCGGAAATGACCCGAGCTGGCGGGCGAGGCCCTCGAGCACGATCACCGCGTCGTATCCCTCTGCCCCGCCCCAATGCGAACCAAACGCGTGGCTCGCGAGGTTCCACAGCGTCCATTGCGGCAAGCTCGGGTCGTTCGCGATCTGGCTGACATAGGCCGCGAGCTCGAGCTCGGCCCGTAGCTGCGAACCATCGTGCTTGCCGAGCAGTTGTTGAACCGCCTGCGGGTAGCGCAGCGGGCGTTCGCGATCGGTATCGATGGCGTGGCGTGCTTCGTGACGGCGCACGGTCGCAGCGACCAGATGCTTGACCTTGCGGATCCGGGCGTCGCGATCGCCGTATAACGAACCGAGCGCCGTGCGCAGCTCACGATCGATCGCATCGGCCGCATCGGAGGCGAGCTGACGGCCCGCCTGCGACGAGCGTCGCCAGTCACTGTCGCCGAGGCGGTAGGTCTCGCCCTCGAGCACGGGCATCACACGGTTGACCGCGAATTCGTCGACCTGATCGAGCAGCACGACCGGATCGCCGAGCTCGTCGTTCTGGCGGCCGAGCATTGCGAGGTCTAGGTTCAAGCGATCGAGGCGGCGCAGCGACAGAACGCGCCGTGCCTCGCCGCCCGCGCGCACGAACGCGACGTCCTCGACGCGATAGCTGAACAGCACGGCGCGTGCGGTCGTGCCCTTCGTGATCACGTCAGCAGAGAGGTGGAAACCGAGGCCGAGCGCTGCGAACTGGTCCGATACATCGCTCGCGCGGCGGCTGAGCTCGCGGATCGACGCGCGGAACTCGACATCGTGCGCGGAGACGTCGACCCAGTGATCGAGCGCATCGATCAAGCGGTGCCAGGCAGTGGCAAGGCCGGGACCGCGCGATGTGACCACGCGCGCATCGCGCAGCTCGGCGACGCGGCGCGAGCGAGCGGCGGCGCCAACGCTGCTGCCGCGCCGATCCTCGTCGGTCTCGATCACGAGCTGCGAGAGCTCGTTCTCGAGAACCGCAGCGATCGCTTCGTCGGTCGCCGGTGTCCCGCCGTGAAAGAACGCGCCGGTCGGCAGTGGCACCGCGGGTCGCATCCGCCGGCTCGGTGTGCGCACCGCGAGTGCGAGCCACACGAACAGCAGCACCGTGACGAGCACGCCCGTCGCGACGAATGCGGTAGCGATCGGTGCGCGCGATGGTGGCGCGGTCGGCAGTCGGGCAAACGTCTCGGCGACCGCGCGCTTGTCGCGCACGTCGACATCGGTGTGGCCGGCGACATCGAGGGCCGCGACACGCTGGACATGACGCATCGCATCCGGGTCCTCGCCGGTGTAGCCCTCGCCGGTAAGCAGCATCGCGTCGATCAGGGCGCGCTGGAGACGGCGCTGTGCAACCCCGCGGAGCACCCAGTCGGCCTGCCCGAGCACCTCGCGTGCGGCCGCGTCGTCCCCGGCCTCGACTCCAGCGGCGAGTGCGGCGAGGACGTGGCGTCTAATCACAAGATCGTGACAACCGGAACGCGCGCACCGTTGCAGCGATTCACGGCTGTTTCGACCGCACGGTTGCTTCGGGATCCTGCGCCACGTCCCGAGGATAACCGTGTCTCGAGCGTGGTAGAAGCCGGGCATGGGAGCCCAATGGAAACACCGCATTCGGCAGGCAAGTGGTGCCGCCAAGGGCAAGGTGTTCAGCAAGCTCGCGAAGGAAATCGTGGTCGCAGCGAAGGCCGGCGGCGCGGATCCGACGATGAACGCGAAGCTACGCGCGCTCGTCGAATCGGCGAAGAAGGCCTCGATGCCGCGGGACACGCTCGAGCGTGCGATCAAGAAAGGCGCCGGCCTGCTCGACGAGAACGTCCACTACGAGACGGTCGTCTACGAGGGCTTCGGCCCGCATCGCGTGCCCGTGATCGTCGAGTGTTTGACCGACAACTCCAAGCGCACGCAGGTGAACATCCGCCATCTGTTTCGCAACGGTCACCTCGGTAACTCCGGATCGGTGTCGTGGGACTTCACGCACGGCGGTCAGATCGAGGCCAGCCACGCCGACGCCGCCGATCCCGAGGAAGCTGCGATCGAGGCCGGTGCTCAGGAGGTCGAACCGCTCGAGGGCGGCGAAGGCGGATTCCGCTTCTACACGGAACCGATGGACCTCGACGCGGTGACCAAGGCCGTGTCGGCGCGGGGGTGGACCGTCGCTGTGATGCGTCTTGGCTGGCGGCCAAAGAACCCGGTTTCGCTCGACGAAGCGCAGCGCCCCGAGGTCGAACAGTTCCTCGCCGACATGGACGAGGACGACGACGTGCAGCAGGTCTACGCAGGTCTGCTGTAGCAATCGCGCACGTTCGTTTTACACAACTTGCGCAAAATGAATCCGCTTTTCGAAAGCGCTTTCGATCTGTTACAGCGATGTGTATCGTCCGCCGCGACACGAAAACTCGAGGGGAGTTTTTATGACGAAGTCTTCTGTACTGGCTCTGCTGTCTGTTTCTGTAATTGCTGCATGCGGCCCCACCGGCCGTGAAGAGGACGGAGGCGGTGGTGGTGGCAGCGGTAGCGGCTCCGGCAGTGGCTCGGGCTCCGGTACCGAGCAGGCGCGTCAGTGCGACAAGATGGATATCGTCTTCGTCGTCGACGACTCGGGCTCGATGTCCGAGGAGCAGGCCAACCTTGCCTCGAACTTCCCGCAGTTCGCGACGAAGATCAAAAACTACATGGTCAGCAACGGGATGCCGCTCGACTTCCGAGTCGCCATCACGACGACCGGTCGCGACGTGAACTACGAGGTCGATCTCGGCGGCGGCTTCGGCACGTTTCCGCAGAGCGAGATGGGCGACAACGGAAAGTTCAAGAACAACTGCAACAACAGCAAGCGCTGGCTCGACCCGACGGATGCGAACTTCGAGTCCACGCTCGCCTGCCGCGCGAATGTTGGTACGGGGGGCCCCTCGATCGAGATGCCGCTCCTCATGTCGAAGTGGGCACTGTCCGACCGCGTTGCCGATGGCACGAACGCCGGCTTCTTGCGTGACGATGCGCTCCTCGCGCTCGTCGTGCTGACCGACGAGGATGACGGCTCGACCACGGAAGACAACTTCACGCTGGATGCATCGGGCACCTCACCGACCAACTGGTCCGCTCCGGAGCAGGTCCAGTTCCTCGACCAGCTCAAGGGTAACCGCAGCCGTTGGGCCGCGGGGGTGATCGCCGGCGAAGGCGCCTGCAGCTCGAGCTTCGGCAGTGCCGCCAACGGTGCGCGCCTGAAGGACTTCGTCAACGCGGCGAACGGCAGCGGTTACAACCAGGCCGTGTTCTCGTCAATCTGCGACGGCGACCTGACGATTGGCCTCCAGAACGCGCTCGATCTGTTCCAGGCTGCCTGCGGCCAGATCATTCTCTGATTCGCCGTACTATCGGCGGATGCACATTGTCATCACCGGCGCGACCGGAGCTCTCGGTGCCGGCGTCGTAGGCGTTCTGCTCGCGCGCCGCGCCACGATCCACATCCCGATGGTCGAGGCCGAGCTGCCCGCCCACGCGACGTGGCGCAAGCATCCGAACGTGCATCCGGTGCCGAACATCTCTCTCGACGACGAGGGACAGGTCGGCGCTTTTTATGCCGCGCTGCCCGAGCTCTGGGCGTCGATCCATCTCGTCGGTGGCTTCGGGATGAGCAAGATCGCGGACACCTCGCTCGCTGACTTCGAGAAGCAGTGGCGGCTCAATACCGTGACCGCGTTCCTCACCTGTCGCGAGGCGATCAAGACGATCCGCCGTACGGGCAAGGGCGGTCGCATCGTCAATGTCGCTGCGCGTCCGGTCGTGCAGCCGGCCGGCGGCATGGTCGCGTACGTCACGGCGAAAGCGGGTGTCGCGTCGCTGACCCAGACTCTCGCGGCCGAGCTGGTCGGCGAGAACATTCTCGTCAACGCGGTGCTGCCGTCGACGATCGATACGCCGGCGAACCGCGCGTCGATGCCGAAGGCGGACTTTGACAGCTGGCCCAAGCCCGCCGAGCTCGCCGAGACGATCGCGTTCCTCGCCAGCGAGCAGAACACGCTGACCACCGGCTCGCTCGTTCCGGTCTACGGCCGCGCTTGATTAGCAAGGTCCGGCTTTGCCGGACCGCGCAGAACCGCCGAAGGGCGTGACCCTGCCGCTACGCGCCCGTGAACAAGGCGTGATCGGGTGTAACCAGGGGAAATCTCGGCGATCTAAACATCGTGCTGACTCGTAACCACGGCGTGCTCCACTCGTATGCAACGATGAAGGAGGCCACGTGAGCGATACGCCCGACCTCGATCGCTATCCGGAGCTCCGCGAGAAGTGGGACCGCCGCAACTTCATCAAATCGGCTGTCGCCGGAAGTGCCCTGATGGCGATCGGTGGTGCGCTGTTCCGCATCGCCGCTGACGACCTCACCAAGGCCGCACGCGCCGAGACCCGCGGCGATGGTCGCCCTCGCCTGCCGCCCGGTCAGCGCGTGATCGAGTTCCTGCGCCCGATGGGCGGTCAGGAAGGCGACGGTGATGTGAAGACCTTCAAGCTCAAGGTCTACGGTCTCGTCAAGAAGCCGTTCGAGGTCGACTACGCGGGACTGCTCAAGCTGCCGCAGGTCACCAAGGCTGCTGATGTTCACTGCGTCACCGGCTGGACCATGCTCGATGGTCAGTGGAAAGGCGTGCAAGTCGCTGCGCTCGCGGAGCTCGCCGGGATGAAGGGAGAAGCGCGGAACGTGATCTTCGAATCGGCGCACGGCTTCACCGCGAACGCTCCGCTCAAGGAAGCGACCGCCGACAACGCGCTGATCACCTACCGCCTCAACGGCAAGCCGTTCGCGCTCAAGCATGGTGCGCCCGTACGCGGGCTCGTCCCGGATCTCTACTTCTGGAAGAGTGCGAAGTGGATCACCGGTGTTCGTTTCGTCAGGGATGACGTCCCCGGCTACTGGGAAGAGCGCGGTTATCACAACCACGCCGATCCGTGGAAAGAGGAGCGGTATGGCTGACGAGCAGGTCGCGGCAAAGGTCCGCGACACCGGCTTGTCAGCTGTGATGAAGAAGCACTGGCGCGCATGGCTGCGGGCATGCCATCGCGACTTCGGCTACCTCGCGATCGGCTTCACGGTCATCTACGCGATCAGTGGCATCGCGCAAAACCACATCGAGGACTGGGGCGAGGTCAGCTACCGCACCTACGAGTCCACGAAAACGATCGCCGCGATCCCCGACGATCTCTCCGATGACGAAGCGATC
>JAYVWH010000468.1:0-3368 GCA_043786265.1 Kofleriaceae bacterium
TACATGTATCCGGACGGCGTGGCGTTGGCGATCGTTCTCCGTCGCAAACGACCATCAACAAGCCAACCGAAGCACTACGTTCTGCGAAGGTAGGGCTAGAACATCGCAGCTCGCGCTTGTGGATGTCTACCTGGAATACGGCAACGCCAATCAGGCTTGGACCTCATCTCGGCGCTGCGCGAGCAGTCTGCCGATGCGGTGATCGGCGCGATCAGCGGCGCGATGAGTGAACAGTGTTAAGCGTGTGAACGATGCAAACGGCGGAAGCAAATCCGCCGCGGCACGCTCGCTCGGGCTTCGGCGCACCTCACTGCAACGCATGTTGAAGCCCAAGCCCTGAGCTGATCTGGACAGTAGACCGGTCGCCCCACCTGGAAACGTTGGCGTGCAGCTCCGGCGCGGCGGGTCTTTGGTGCATCACGAACAGAAGCGTTGGTTGGCGGTGATTGGCGTCAATTACTTTTGCGACCTGCAAAAGTAATTGTCGCTGATCAGGCGGTCGTGGTGCTCGCTGGATGCGCAGATTCACACCCGCACGTCACCCTCGTCGCACCGCCGCGGAGCTTCAACGCCGCTCAGCGCATGCAGGCGTACCGCGGTCTGCGCGGCGTCACCGAGATCGAGCGGACGACAACATCCTGTCAAGGTGGGTGCACGACGTGGTCGCGATATTCCATGCAGCTCGGCGATGGTCGCGAGGTCTGGCACGTCGTGGATCTCGAGCCAGTGGTCCCTCGGAACAGCACGACAGGACGGGCGATCGATCGCGAGGATCCACAAGGCCAACCGCGAAAGTCGCGTGTTCGGCTACGTCGCGCTATTCGGCGCCATCGGTGGCATCGGCGTGGCGGTCGCTGCCAGGCGCTCGCCCGAACTCACCTTGGATTGGGACGACGATCTGCCGCGCAACGATGATGATCGCGAGCGGGCTCAGCTCGCCTTCGGATCCTCTTCCGGGTTCAGGTCGTAAAATTCTCGGACCTTCGCGTCGAACTCGCGCAGCTCGAGATCAGGGATCAACCGCCGGTTCTCTTGCGTGACGATCAAGCCCGTCTCTTCGTACGCGTAGATCAACGCGGGCCGGATGCCGGCGGCGCGCATCGCGTTCGCGGTGTCATCGCGGAGCTTGTCCTCGTCCAGGTCGAAGAAGATCGGATCGTCTGGTCCGGGCTCACGACCGAACTTCGCGATGAACTTCTCGCGCTGCGCGGCGAACGCCTTGTCCAACTCGCCGCGCGCCTCCTGGTTCAGCGGGACCGAACGGAGCACCTCGCCGGTCTCCTCGTCCACGTAGTAATGGAAGCCCTTCAGGAAGCAGCAGCGCTTGTACTTTTCCCCGGAGCCGCAGGGGCAGCGCTCGTTCCGTGGAAAAGGCTTCCGACCCATCTCGTGCGACCGTCTTTTTTAGCCGCCACCCCAGGTGGTGTGGAGATTTCGGCCGATCGTCTAACTATTGAGCGGGAGAAGGGATTCGAACCCTCGACGTCAACCTTGGCAAGGTTGCACTCTACCACTGAGTTACTCCCGCAGTGAGTAGGCGCCTTTTCTAGCGGGCAGCCACCCCTAAGTCAAGCGGTCAGCGCGACCTGGTGAAACCGGCTCCCATCTTCCAGGGTTACGGGGCTACGGCTGGCTCGCCAGCGTCGTCGTCAGCTGGTCCAGCGTCGCCGAACGCCGGCTCTGTTGGCTAGACACGTTTCATCCGCCGCAGGGTAGACGGGCTCACGCCGTGTACACGGCCCATGCTCGGGCACTTGCGTGAGATGCTGGGCCGATGCTCGACGATAAGCAGAAGCGTGCATTCATCGCCCTGGCCTGCAAGGTCGCCTGGGCGGACGGGGTGGTCGAGGACGCGGAGCGCGCTCAGGTCGCAGCGCTCTTGCAACGGTTCGGCGCCCCAGTATCGGAGGCCGAGCTCGATAGCTGGCTCACCGCCGGCGCACCCGAGACCGAGCTCGCCGAGTTGCCGCCCGCGATGAGCGAGATGTTCATCTACGAGGCGTGGAAGCTCGTCGAGAGCGACGGGGACGTCAGCGACAAGGAGATCAAGCTGATCGAAGGCTTGCTCGGCCGCGTGAACAAGAAGGGCGACGCCAAGAAGCTAGGTCAGATCGCGCTCATCAAGAAGTCCGGCTGGCGTTAGTAACACCGAGGTGCGGCTCCTGGCAGCGATGCTGCTCGTCGCTGGTGCGTGCGGTCGATCCGACTTCGACATCATCCCGCCCGATGCCGAGCTCGTCGACGATCCCTGCGCCACGCCCGGTGCGTGCGATCAGATCGTCACCGCCAACATCACGTGTAGTAGGGGCACGACAAGCTCCGACACGATCTGCGCGGACGCCGGCCTCGGGCCTGCGCTCGCATCTTGGGGCTACTCCTGGTTTCAGTGCGGCGGTCCGATCGCCTTGAACGGCGGTTCCGCATGCCCGACCGGCTGGCCCGAGGACGACCTCGCGTGTTCGTCGTGGTGCGGGGGCAGCGATTGCGTCGGCGTGCCGTACTGCGGTGCCGGCCAGATCGTTCACGAGAAACGAGCGATCGGATCGACGACGTTCGATCCGGTGGAGAACGGCTACAACTGCGCGGGATACAACCCGGGTTGGGTCGTGCGCGTCCGCTGCATCGCGCTCCCCATGCCCACACCGAGAACGTAGCCGCGTGGCGAAGAAAGGACCGAAGAAGCCGCCCGACGGCGAGCTGCGACTCGGCTCGCGGAGTCTCCGCTTCGATGCCAAGGATTGGCCGACACAAGTAGCCATCTCGCGCGACGGCTCGCGCACCGCGGCGCAGGTCGGCGCCCTCAAGCTGCGCGTGTGGGACGCGAACACCGGCGAAGAGCTTCACGCGCTGCGATGCAAACCGCACGGCGGCGCCGGCAAGCGGATCGAAAACATCGTGCTATCGCCCGACGGAGCTCTCGTCGCCGCATGGATCTACAACCACATCCTCGTATTCGACGTCGCGACGGGGGAGCTGCGCCATGACATCCGCGGCTCGTCCGACAAGCCGATCGTGTTCACATTGGATGGTCGCTACCTGGTGGTTCCACCGGGCGTGGGCTCGGCGCTGCGCCTGTACGACCTCGCGTCGAGCTCGATGTGCAAGGAGGTACGGGGGAGGCATGGAATGATCGGCGTCTCCAACGACGGTCGTCGCCTCGCCATCACGCACGCTGGCAAGGTCGCGATCGTCGACGCCGAGACCCTCGAGTGCTCGCTGGAGCTGCCCGTCCCGCTCGACGGCGCGAGTGCCGTCATGCAGCTCGTGTTCATCGACGACCGCGCGCTGCTCGTGAGCCGCTTCACTGTCGACCAGACGACGGTCGTTGATCTCGTGTCCGGCGCCGAGCGCCCGTTCGAGTGGCCGCT
>JAYVWH010000469.1:0-7592 GCA_043786265.1 Kofleriaceae bacterium
TGTCATCGACCGGCAACCGGACCGCCGAGGCGGAGGCCATGCTCGTGGACTCGCGCGCGCTCCTCGAGGCACACTACCGACGGCTCGCACCAGCGGAGACCGAGGTGGCCGCCGAGCAGGACGCGCACGCGGTCGTGGCATGCCTGCAGCTTCAGCGTGGGATCGAGCAAGCCGTTCAGGTCGCGGAGCTGTGCGTCGAACGCGGGATCCGCATCAACGAGCAGGCGAAGCAGCGACTGACGGACATGCACGCGATCGCGGGTGAATCGTTCGATGCGCTGCTCGCTGCACTTGCCGCCGGCGAGCCACCGGATCTCGAAGAAGCGGGCGCGAGAGAGATCCGGATGAATGCCCTCGAAGCCGAGGGTCGAAAGCAGACCGCAAACCGCCCCCGCCGTCGCACGGTGAGCGACTCGACCTCGTCACTCCACATCGGCGTCGCCGAGCTGATCGATACGTTCGAGAGCGTTGGCAACCACCTGTTCCGCGTTGCCAAGGCCCTCGCCAACGAGATCGACGGCTGACCTGGGGCAGAGTGGGCCGGGAGCGGGCCTCACCCAATCTTCATGCGAGCGATCAGCTTCGCAAGGCCAACAGGCGTAGCCTTCGTTCGTGCTTCGCTTGAACTGTTGCGTCGTCGTCATGTTCGTACTCCTTGCAGCGGGCGTCACGTACGCACAGCCTGCCGATGCTCCGCCGCAGCAGCCGGCCGTGCCGACGGCGTCAACGACGACGACGACGACGACGACGACGACGCCCCCGACATCTCCGACGCCCCCGACATCTCCGACGCCCCCGACAGCGGCTGGCGCAACCGAGCCGATCGCCCCAGTCGCAACCCCGCCCGAGCCTGAGGATGGACCGGTCACCGAGCCCGACGACGATGACGATGCCAACCACACCACGCAGCATAAGAAGAAGGCAAAAAAGAAAGGCATCAGTTACAAGCCCGGGCGGTACTTCGAAATCAGAGTGGACAAGCACACCGCCGTTCGCCTACGGCTGACGGTTCAGCCGCTCGCTCGGTACACGCACGTATCCGTGTTCCCCGATGACACAATCAATGTGCTGATCAGGCGCGCTCGCCTCGGTTTTCTCGTCAAGCTCGACGAGACCAAGGGGCTCAAGTGGGAGATCCAGATCAAGAACATGAACATGGGGCTGTCGAATCTCTACGGAGAGTGGTCGCCCTCAAAGCACGTGGAGCTTCAGGCGGGCTTCATCAAGGCTCCCGGCGGTCTCGAGCGTGACACCTACTCGTTCAACGAACCGTTCATCGAGCGAAGCGTTCTCGCGTACTTCACGTATGACCACGAGATGGGCGTCAAGCTTTCAGGCTATACGCCTCATCACGAGCAATTCTGGGCGGTCGCGCTTACGAAGAATGCACCGTTCGGCGTGGACGGCGGTGATCCCGAGGACAAGCCGAAGTATCCGCCCGGGGTCGAGCCCGAGGACATTACAAAGGCGTCCAGCAAGTTCAACGTGGCCGGCCGCGTCGGTATCGCCCCTAGCGATGCAATCGAAGCGAGCATCAATGTCGGCAGTAGGCTTCGTCTCGACGATGCCGAACCAGATTTTGGTGATCGCGTCGCCGAGCCTTACGACTCCGCGTTCGTCGAGCCGCGTGCATGGACCGGTGTCAACGTTCATACATCGGTTGACGTCGCCGTGTCGCAACCGCACTGGCGTCTGATGGCCGAGGGCGGGTTCCGGAGAGACGGCCGGCAGATTGCCGTCGACTTCACGACCGGCGCGCTGACAAAGCTCGACGGACACCCCAACGCCGAGATGGGCTACGTCGTCTTCGGCTGGACACCGTCCGGCCACTACAGTCCTGCGATCGACAACGCGTGGCTCATGGATGGCTCCGAGCTCGTGGTTCGGGTGGAAGGCGCCCGCGTGAAACCGGTCGACACCTCGCGCCCGATCACGCTGCTCGGAGTGACCGCCGGCTATCACTGGGAGGTCAGCCCTCAACTCCGCGTGCAGGCGGATTTCGGCTTCCAACGCTACAGCTCGAACGCCGAGGCGACCAACACGGCGACGATGCTCGACGACAACTCCAAGCGTTACATGGGCCAGCTATGGGCGACCTGGCGACTGTGAGCTGAAGCCAGCGAAGCGGACCCCATACCGGGAACTACGGATGCAAGGCGTGGAGGACGACCTGACGCCATAATCCCGTATCGGCGGGAGCACTCGCAAGCGCTCTGCCGATCAGGTCAGCGGCACGCGTCGAGACGAGCTCACCGAGGCTCTTGACCGCAGCAGATGGCCACCGGTCGAGGACGCGCTCGCGCAACTCCCACGCGCGCGGATCGTCGAGCCCGATGATCGAGTCCATGACTTCTTCGCACGTGTCGACCACCTGGGCGCGCATCTCCCACGCGCGTGGTTCGGCCAGCAGTCCGAGAGACTTGATCACCGCCTTGGGCGCGCGAGCGAGATGGCGCTCACGCCAGCGCCATGCCCGGTCGTGGCTCAGCCCGAAGGTCGAGTCCAGCGCAGCGACGGGTGCGTGATGACGGGCTGCCTTCCGGATCGCCCATGCACGGTCATCTGTGACGGCGTCGACACTGGCGCAGGCGAGCGCCGCTTGTTGCGGATCGGTGAGATCCGCGGTGGCCAGCCATCGCTCCCGGATGGGCCACGCCCGCTCCGCATTCAAACCACCGAGCGAAAGGAACTGGGCATCTGGCGGCAACGTCTCGCGGATCGCCCACGCCGTTGCGTCGTCACGCTCGCGCAGCGCCGCTCCGACGTCGAGGGGAACTGCTGGCGCGAGCACGCGCAACAGCGAATCGCCCTCGACCGTCGCTGCCGGGCCCACGATCGAACGGGCGATCAGGTGGGGCGCGGGAGCCGCGAGAGCGTGGCGCAGCTTCCACGACACGGGGTCGGTCATGTACTTGAGCCCGGCCGCGATGACCCGAGCGGCGGTCGCCGCGAACGCAAGGCGACGTTCGTCCATCTCGGGTCCGGACAGTCCATCGAGGAAGTACGCTGCCAGGCCAGGCTCGCGGACACTTCGGCGATCGATCCATGCGAGCAGCGCCGTTCGCGCGGACGCGACGTCGTGAGCGACGAGCGCAGGAGGGTGTACGGCGACCGGACGCGCCCGTGCCGCAGCGGCCCCGTGCTCGCGAGCAGTGGTGATGAGCTCCAGGACCTGCTCGACGGTGGCATCGAGCTCGGCGTCGGTGTTGTCGACCACGACCCAGTGATCATCCCGCTGTGCGAGCTGGCGATAGCCTTCGCGCAAGCGGCGCTGGAGTGCGGGCCCCGCCATGCCTTTTCGCGACGGAAGCTTGCGATCGCCGGAGATGAGCTTCGACACCTGCCGCCGCGCACGCGCGATCCGGGTCTCGACGTCCACGAGGATCGTGAGGTCGGGGCGCAGCCCGGCAACGGCCGCCGTCACGAGTGGCTCGACTTCCGTGGCAGCGAGTCCACGGCCGAAGATGGCGAGCACCTCGGCGGTCGACACGAATCGGTCCGCGATCACGATCTCGGCGCGCGCGAGTGCGGGCCGTGTCGCCTCCTCGAGGAGCTGGACCTCACGCGTCAGATACAGCATCAGCTCGGCGCGTGGTGTCAATGCAAGGTTGCGGCTGTCGCGACCGAGCTCGCGCATCGCCTGCGTCACGCGCGAGGCGAATGTCCCACCCTCGCGAACATGTTCGACGACGATGCCGGCATTGCGAAGTCGCGCCGCAACGAGATTCGACACCGTGGTCTTGCCACTACCATCGATACCTTCGAAGACAACGAACATGTGAGACCGATGATACAGTTCGGTCGAGGAACAGCAACGTGGTGACCGTCACCTCGACCCGACGCAGCCACATCGATCCGAGTGACCTCCCGGAGGTAGAGCGGGCAACGCTCCGTCGGATCATTGCGTTCCTGGGGCCGTACCGGCTGCAGACGGCGCTCGTCTTCTTCTCGATCCTGTTCGCGGCCGCACTCGGTCTCGCACCGTCGCTGTGCATCAAGCGCATCGTCGATCATGCGATCCCGAAGCACGACCGCAGTGAGCTGCTCTTGCTCGTCGGCGCCATGGCGGCCGGGCCACTTATCGCGGGCCTGTTCAGCGTCGTCCAGCGCTATCTCGCGGCGTACATCGCCGAGCACGTGATGTTCGATCTGCGCAACCAGGTGTTCAAGCACGTGCAGGCCCAGTCGCTGTCGTATTTCCTGACGGCCCGACCGGGCGAGGTGATCTCGCGCGTGCTCAACGACGTCCAGGGTGTCGGCCAGATGCTCCAGGACAACCTCGTCAAGCTCCTCCAGAACGTGCTGACCGTCGGAACGGCGATCGTCGCGCTCGTGTGGCTCGACTGGCGTCTGGCGATCGTCGCCCTCGCGCTGCTCCCCGCGTTCATCATCCCGACCCGGACGGTCGGTCAGCGTCGGAAGGCGCTGAAGCGGCAGGCCCAGAGCAAGCTCGCCGAAGTGACCGGTGTGCTGCTCGAGACGTTGTCCGTTTCAGGCGCGTTGCTGGTCAAGGTCTCGGGGTCCGAGGCGCGCGAAGCGAAGCGGCTCGAGGCCAGGACGAACGAGCTGATGAATGTCTCGTTGCGACACAACCTGGTCGGCCGCTGGTTCCAGATGATGATGAAGTTCTTCGAGGACCTCGGCCCGGCGCTGGTCTACGCATTCGGCGGCTGGTTGGTGATCGATGGAGAGCTCGGCCTCGGTACCGTCGTCGCGTTCGTCGCGCTGCTGCGCAGGCTGTACTCGCCGGCCTCGGATCTTGCGGGTGTGCGCGTCGACGTGATGACGTCTTACGCGTACTTCGACCGTATCTTCTCGGTCCTCGACCTCGAACCCACGATCAAAGACGCACCCGTTCCAGTCGAGCTGCCCGAGCTCGTGGGCGCCGTTCACTTCGATCATGTCTCGTTCGCGTACGACGGTACCGAGGAGCTCACCCTCTCCGATATCGACCTGAAGGTCGGTGCCGGTCAGTGCATCGCCCTCGTCGGCCGCTCGGGCGCGGGCAAGAGCACGCTCGCGGCGCTGGTCTCCCGGCTTTACGATCCGCGCGCCGGCGCCGTACTGATCGACGGTCACGATATCCGCAACGTCCGGTTGGCCGCACTGCGTGCGCACATCGGGGTGGTCAGCCAAGACACGTTCCTGTTCCACGACACATTGCTCGAGAATCTTCGCTACACCCGCCCGGCAGCGACTCGTGAGGACATCGAGGCAGCGGCGCGGTCTGCCCAGATCCACGATTTCATCGCCAGCCTGCCGGAGGGGTACGAGACCATCGTCGGCGACCGTGGCTACCGGCTCTCCGGTGGGGAGCGCCAGCGAATCGCGATCGCCCGAGCACTACTCAAGGACCCGCGGATCCTGATCCTCGACGAGGCCACGAGCGCGCTCGACACGCATAACGAGAAGCTGATCCAGGCCGCTCTCGTTCCTCTGCTCCGCAACCGGACGAGCCTCGTGATCGCACACCGGCTGTCGACGATCCGGAGTGCCGACCTCATCGTCGTACTCGACCATGGACGTATCGTCGAGCGTGGCACCCACGACGACCTCGTCAGCGCGGGCGGCGTGTATGCGGAGCTGATCCGTGAGCAGCAGCATATCGACGAGGACATCACAGCCTCGACGGGCTCCTGACCATCCTTGAAGCGTGCGAAGCTCCTCGCCGGAGGCGTTCGATGCTTGGACGGATGATGAACTACCCGCTGACGATCGCGCACCTGCTCGATCGTGCGGCGCTCTATCACGGGCGGACGGAGATCGTCAGCGTGCGACCGGATCGCTCGGTCACGCGCACGACCTACGCCGACCTCGCGACGCGCAGCGCACGACTGGCGAATGCGCTTACCAAGCTCGGCATCCAGTCCGGCGATCGCGTGGCGACGCTCGCGTGGAATCATCACCAGCATCTCGAGTGCTACTACGGCGTGCCCGCGATGGGCGCGGTCGTCCATACCCTGAACCTACGGCTGCACCCGAACGAGATCGGCTACATCGCAAACCACGCCGAGGATGTCGCCGTCGTCGTCGACCAATCTCTGTGGGCGCTGTTCGAGAAGTTCCGTCCCCTGGTGAAGAGCCTGCGCCACGTGATCGTCATCCGGGACAAGGGCGAGCCGCTGCCGGAGGGGACACTCGATTACGAAGCGCTCCTCGCCGATGCGTCGCCGGACATCACCTGGCCCAAGCTCGACGAGAACACCGCCGCGATGCTCTGCTACACGTCGGGCACCACCGGCAACCCCAAGGGCGCGCTCTACAGCCACCGATCGACACTGCTGCACGCGCTCACGATCTCGCTGCCCGACGTGATCGGATTTTCGATTGCGGACACCGTGCTCCCGGTCGTGCCGATGTTTCATGCATCGGCGTGGGGCCTGCCCTACGCGGCGGTGCTCGTCGGCGCGAAGATCGTGTTGCCCGGTCCCCACCTCGATCCACAGTCGCTGATCGATCTGATGGAGCGCGAGCGCGTCACCGTCGCTGGCGGCGTGCCGACGATCTGGCTCGGCATCCTGCAGATCCTCGACGCGAATCCGGCCAAGCATGACCTGTCGTGCATCCGCACGATGGCGATCGGCGGCTCGGCGGCCCCGGCCGCGCTGATCGATGGATTTCGCACGCGGCACGACCTCGACGTCACGCATGCATGGGGCATGACGGAGACCAACCCGGTCGGCACCGTCGCTCGCGTCAAGCCGCACCTCCGCGGTGATGCGGCCCGCGAGCTCGCGGTGCGCTCCACACAAGGCATCGCGCTACCGTTCGTCGAGACTCGCCACGTCGATGACGCCGGTAAGGTGCTGCCGTGGGATGGCCAGACCATCGGCGAGCTCGAGTGCCGCGGCCCGTGGGTGACCAGCATCTACTTCAACGAAGAGGGCGCCGATCGCTACACCGCCGACGGATGGTTCAAGACCGGCGACGTCGTGAAGATCGATCCAGAGGGCTACGTGTCGATCACCGACCGCTCGAAGGACGTGATCAAGAGCGGCGGCGAGTGGATCAGCAGCGTCGCGCTCGAGAACGCACTGATGGCGCACCCTGCGATCGCCGAAGCGGCCGTGTTCGCCGCGCGTCATCCCAAGTGGACCGAGCGCCCCGTCGCCGCGGTCGTGTTCAAAGCCGGCCAGTCCGCGACGGACGCCGAGCTACGCGCGCACCTCGCACCGAGTTTCAACTCGATCGCGTTGCCGGATGCCTACGTCACCGTCGAGCAGGTCCCGCGCAATAGCACCGGCAAGTTCCTCAAGAGCAAGCTGCGCGAGCAGTACGGCGAGATCCTCGTCGAGCGCGGCCTGATCAAGTAGTCAGAGCGACGCCCAGTCGATCGCGGACTTGGCCTGTTCGACGTTGTCACCCGAGTTCCGGACCGTCTGGGCCGCCCGGGGCTGCCGCTCCTCGAGCAGGCCCCCGATGCGCTCGACGAGCTGCGCGCGCGCTTCGTCGTCAGGGTTTGTCGACAGCGCCTCGAACAGATGGTGCACCGCGTGCTTGAGATCGCCCGCGGCTGCAAACGCGCTCGCCGCGCGCTCCGCCGCTGCACGCTTGCCCGCACCAGCGCGCTCGAGGAGGGTGCCACCCGCGAC
>JAYVWH010000470.1:0-7896 GCA_043786265.1 Kofleriaceae bacterium
CCCTGTCGCTTGACCTCATCGACGATGTCAGCCGGCAGCGAGTACGGCGGCAGCGCGCACGCGGAGTCGCCCGAGTGGATGCCCGCCTCTTCGATGTGCTCCATCACGCCACCGACGACGACCGCACCGGTCGCATCGGCGACGACATCGACATCGAGCTCGACGGCCTCGTCGAGGAACTGATCGACGAGCAGCGGGAAACCGACACCAGCGCTCTCGCTGTTGCCGCTGCCCGACGTGAGCAAGAACCGCTGAAAGTAGTCTTCGAGGTGGCGCGGATCATAGACGCGCTCCATCGCGCGGCCACCGAGCACGTAGCTCGGGCGCACCATGACCGGGAACCCGATCTCGGCAGCGACCTTGCGCGCCTCGTCGAGGCTGCGCGCGATGCCCCAGCGCGGCGCGTGGAGGCCGAGCTTGTTCATCACCTCACCGAACCGCTCGCGATCCTCGGCGCGGTCGATCGCGTCCGCGCTCGTGCCGATGATCGGAACACCGGCGGCTGCGAGCGGCACTGCGAGCTTGAGCGGGGTCTGCCCGCCGAACTGCACGATCACACCCCACGGCTGCTCCTTGTCGCAGATCTCGAGAACGTCCTCGAGCGTGAGCGGTTCGAAGTACAGCCGATCGCTGGTGTCGTAATCCGTCGACACCGTCTCGGGATTGCAGTTGACCATGATCGACTCGATGCCCTCTTCGCGCAGTGCCATCGCGGCGTGCACACAGCAGTAGTCGAACTCGATGCCCTGGCCGATGCGGTTGGGTCCGCCGCCGAGGATGATGACCTTTTTGCGGTCGGTCGGCGCGGACTCGCACTCGTCCTCGTACGTGCTGTACATGTACGGCGTGTCAGAGGCGAACTCGCCACCGCACGTGTCGACGCGCTTGTAGACCGGACGCACGCCGGCTGCGTGGCGCGCCTCGCGGACCGTCGTCTCGCTTGCACCGGTCATCGCGGCGATCCGGCGATCGCTGATGCCGAGGCGCTTGTAGTGGCGTAGATCGAGCTCCTCGACCTTCTTGCCCGCGAGCGAGGCCTCGGCGAGCGCGATGTCGCGGATGTGATGGAGGAACCACGGATCGATCCGGGTCAGCTCGTGGGCGCGCTCGATCGTCATGCCGAGCTGGAAGCCTCGACCGACCTGGAACAGCCGGTCCGGCGACGCGGTCGCCATCGCGCGCTCGATGCTCAGCAGATCATCGCCGAGAGACACCATCGAAAGATCGAATCCGGCGCGTCCGGTCTCGAGCGAACGGATCGCCTTGCCGAGCGCCTCGCTGAACGTGCGGCCGATCGACATCGCCTCGCCGACGGACTTCATCTGCGGCCCGAGCACGGGCTTGGCCGACGGGAACTTCTCGAACGCGAAGCGGGGCCACTTGACGACGACGTAGTCGATCGTCGGCTCGAACGAGGCCGGTGTCACGCGCGTGATGTCGTTCTTGAGCTCGTCGAGCGTGTAGCCGATCGCGAGCTTTGCGGCGACCTTCGCGATCGGAAAGCCCGTTGCCTTCGACGCGAGCGCCGAGCTGCGCGACACGCGCGGGTTCATCTCGATCACGAGCATGCGGCCGGTCTTCGGATCGACCGCCCACTGCACGTTGCTGCCACCGGTCGTGACGCCGATCTCGCGGAGGATCGCGATCGAGGCGTCGCGCATGCGCTGGTACTCCTTGTCGGTCAGCGTCATCGCGGGCGCGACGGTGATCGAGTCGCCGGTGTGCACGCCCATCGGATCGAGGTTCTCGATCGAACAGACGATGACGGCGTTGTCCTTGCGGTCGCGCACGACCTCGAGCTCGAACTCCTTCCAGCCGAGCACGCTCTCCTCGACGAGGACCGAGTGCACCGGGCTCTGGTCGAGCGCGAACTGGACCATCTTGTCGAGCTCGGGCCGGTTGTACGCGATGCCGCCACCCGAGCCGCCCATCGTGAACGACGGGCGCAGGACTGCCGGGAAGCCGATCTCGTCGATGATGTCGCGCGCCTCCGCGACGCTCGTCACCATCACGCTCTTGGGGCATGCGATTCCGATCCGGGCCATCGCCTGCTTGAACAGCTCGCGGTCCTCGGCCATCTCGATCGTCTTCACCGTCGCGCCGAGTAGCTCGACGTTGTGCTTCTCGAGCAGGCCCGCCTTTGCCGCGGCCATTGCGAGGTTGAGGCCTGTCTGCCCGCCGAGCGTCGGCAAGATCGCGGACGGCTTCTCCTTCGCCAGGACTTTATCGAGGACCTCGACGGTAAGCGGCTCGATGTACGTCGCGTCCGCCAGCTCGGGGTCGGTCATGATCGTCGCGGGATTCGAGTTGATCAGGATGACGCGCAGCCCCTCCTCGCGGAGCGCTTTGCACGCCTGGGTTCCCGAGTAATCAAACTCGCAGGCCTGACCAATGACGATGGGACCCGACCCGATGATCAGGATCGACTCGAGATCCTTCCGACGTGGCATCGGGACGACGATCTACCACAGACCGTGGGGATCGGTCAGCGCTGTTTGACCACGCCGCCGTCGACCCGGAACTCGCCCAACGTTCCGGTGAGCATCGTCGCGACCTGCGACGCGCGCTCGCCGAGCGCGGCCTTCGTCTTGGCCAGAACCTCGACGATCGTGCGGCGAATGCGACCCGATTCCTCTTCAGGACGCACGAGCGCGTCGATCAGCGGTCCGACGATCTTCTCCGGAGCGACGCGGGTGAGGCCCTCGATCGACACGAACCGCACGTTCTCGTCGAAATCGACGAGGTACGGCGTCACCCGCACCACGATCTCGTCGTCGGTGGCGCCCTTCCACTCGGTGAACCACTTGATCATGTCGATGCGGCGATCGGGAAACCGCGCATAGCCGGGCGGCTCGCTCTTGAACACCTCGTCGACGACCTGCAGGACCTTGTCGTGGTCGGCGACCCGCTCGAGGACCTTGAGGGGGAACGCGAGCTGCTCGGCGGCCTTCATGTAGCGGATCAGCGCGGGCAGAGAGAGGCTGCCCTTCTCGACCATGATGTCGACGACCCACTGCTTCTCCTGCTCGTCCTCGACACCCTTGTAGCTGGTGACTGCCCAGCGTTTGCAGAGGCCGGTCAGCGCATCTTCGCTACCGTCATCGCGGAGCTTCTCGAGGGCGGCCCACCGATCGGGCTGCTGGGCGAGCTTGTTGGTCGCCTTCTCGATCGTCTTCTGAAGACTTTTTTCTTTGGAGAACAGCCCGAACACCATGCGTAAGCTCCGAGGGTACAATAAGCGAGATGCGACTCAGTCTACTGCTTGCTGTTGCCGTAATGGCTTGCGGCGCCAAAAGCAAGCCTCGGCCCACCACGGCCAAGAACGATCAGTGCTTTTACGGCTGCGAAGGCTCCGCACAAGCTGCGCCATCGCCGTCGGGAACGCCAGCAGCCGGACCGACGAAGTCCGGCGGTAAGCTGACTCCAGCCGGTGAGCGCGCGACGCTGCTCAGGCAGGCCGCCGACCTCCTCGAGAAGGCAGGTAATCAGCTGGCTAACGGCAACAAGAACCTCGCCGAGCAGTTGTTCTCGACGGCGGAACTGCTGACCGGCCCCGAAGCGCTGGCGCCCGTTGCGGGCCAGTTTCGCGAGGGAGCGCCCCCGCGCGTCACCACGCCGACGATCACGGTCGACAAGAATGCAGCCCCTCAGCCCAAGGTGGAGGGCAGCTCCGAGGCCGAGGACGATGCCGACAAGGTGCCCCCGCCCAAGGTCGACGTCGGCAGCCTCACCGGGACGGTGCAGATCGAGGGCAAGCCCGCGAACGGGGCGTATAGCCTCGTGACCCTCGAGCCGGCGGGTGGCAAGTGGAAGCCGCGTGCGCCGAAGGGCCACGTGATGGAGCAGCGCGGGCGTGAATTCAATCCGCACATCATGGCGGTGTCGGTCGGCTCGACGGTCGCGTTCCCGAACTTCGACAGCGTGTTCCACAACGTGTTCTCCACGTCGCCGCAGGCCGCGTTTGATCTCGGCATCTACAAGGCGGGCGAAGCGCGTGAGTATCGGTTCGAAAAAGAGGGAATCATCCGGCTCGGCTGTAACCTGCACGCGAACATGAGCGCATACCTCGTCGTGGTGTCCCAGCCGGCCTACGTGCTCACCGACGACAAGGGCGCGTTCAAGTTCAACCGCCTCGCGCCGGGCAAGTACAAGCTCAAGGCGTGGAGCGAGAAGAGCAAGGCTCCGGTCACGCAGGACATCACGATCAAGACAGGCGCGAACACGGTCAACGTCGGCGTCGCTGCCGACGCACCTGCCGGTCCGCCGCCCGACAAGTTCGGAGGTAAGCGTGGCTAAGCCCGCGCTCCTCGCGATCGGTGCGATCCTGCTCGTCGCGGGAGGTGGGCTCGCCGGTTACGGCGTCACCCGCAAGCCCGTCGGCGGCATGACCCCGCAGCAGAGCGAGGAGATGGGTGCTGCGATCGAACGGCTTGACGGCGATGTCAAAGCAGCGCGCGCAACGACGAAGGAGCGCGCGACGACGCTCGCGAACGTGCAGGTCACGACGTCGGCGATCGGAACAAGTCCGGACACCGCGTCCGATATGTTGCTCAAGGGCGAGCTGGCGTTCCGGCCGCAAAAGGACGAGGTCGTCGAGGTCGGTCAGCTCGCGCTGGCGCCCGGCAGCAAGCCCGAAGTCCTGCTGATCCAGCCCACCGGTAGCAAGCAGAACCCGCACGCAGGGGCTCCCGGAAGTTACTTCGAGCTGATGGGCGACAAAGCGGTGATCATCGAGGTCGCACCGGTCACGCCGAAGTACGAGCCCGAGAAGCGCAGCGGCTACGTCGCGATCACGCGCCCATTCGACCTGAAGCCTGCGCTCGATCGCCTCACTGCCGCAGGCGTCAACGGCACGCTTGACGTGCGCGGCGAGAAGATGTCGATTGGCACCCCGCCCGCAAATGCAGAGACCGCCGAGAAGGCGCTGCCGTCGCTGCCGGACGTCCGCCTGATCGCAGCGGTTCCCGCCAAGACGGGCGGTGTCAACATGCCACTCGCCGCTGGTGGCAGCGGTGTCGCCGTGCTCGGTCTGATCCTTCTCATCGTCGGTTTCGTCGGCGGCAAGTCCGCGCAGGCGGGTGCGTTGCAGATCGGGCCGATCGCGACCGGCGGCTCGTTCGGCGACGCGAGCACGCAGATACCTGCGGGCGTCGCGGCAGGTACGCCCTCGCCCGTCGGCGCGGGTGATTCGATCGTGTCGCCGACGAACCTCGGCCCCGGGGCAATGGTCGGCCGCTGGGAGATCCTCAAGCGCCTCGGCTCCGGTGGCATGGCCGACGTCTATCTCGCGCGCTCCAAGGGCGAGGCAGGCTTCGAGAAGATCGTCGCGGTCAAGGTCATGCACCCGCACCTCGCGCGCAACCCGCGCGCCGTCGATCACTTCCTCGACGAGGCGCGACTCGCGGTCTCGATCACGCATCCCAATGTCGTCGGGATCCAGGACCTCGGCAAGATCGGCAACGACTACGTCATCGTGATGGAGTACGTGGACGGCCTCGATCTCGAGCGCTTGCTCACCGGAGCGCGCGAAGGCGGTCGCATTGTCCCTATCGATGTCGGGCTCGGCATCCTGTGCCGCATCTGCGACGGTCTCAACGCAGCGCACACCGCGCTCGCCAAGGACGGCACCCCGCTCAAGATCATCCACCGCGACGTCAAAGCTGCGAACGTCCTCGTCTCGCGTCAGGGTGGTGTGAAGGTCGTCGACTTCGGGATCGCGAAGGCGGCGCAACAGGTTCACAACACCGTTGCCGGCGAGACGAAGGGCACACCGTCGATGATGGCGCCGGAGCAGCGCGTCGGAGAGCAGGTCGACGTCCGCGCCGATGTGTACTCGGCTGGCGCCGTCGCGTTCGAGGTGATGACCGGCCACGCGGTCAATCTCGATCTCGCAGCCCTCGCACACCTCGGCGTCGAGAACTGGCCGCACTTGCCGCTGCCGTCGTCACTGCGCCCCCAGCTGCCGGCCGAGCTCGACAGCCTGCTGCTCGGCGCGATGTCCTTCGAGCGCGAGAAGCGCCCTGCCAGCTGCGCCGCGTTCGAATCTCAGCTCGAAGCCGTGATGAAGAAGCACGGGCTTGGTTGCAGCGACAAGGACATTGCGCGCTGGGTCAGCGGCGAGCTCGCGATGATGCAGACGCAGCAGGGTCACGGGTCGACCGCACTGCAGACGCCGGTCTGAGACCGTTCGATCAGAGCAGGGTGATGTCCTCGTTCGTCGCTCCCGGGATCGTCGCCACGAGCTCGCGGTACCAACGCGTCGCCAGAGCAGTTCGCCCCTCGAGCGCATGCGTGCCCCAGATCACGGCGAGGGTCGCGACCGTTCCGTCGTGGGTCTTGGTCCGCTGCGCGTCTTTGACCGGGGTGCCGGTCGGGCCTTCGGCGTCGTAAACAGCGAGGAGGCCAGCCGTGTCGATCGTCTGGCCAGACGGGTTGAACACATAGCTGGTTTGCGGCGGGCATAGCTGCACCCGGAGGTCGCCGACGACCCGCTCGAGGTCGATCAGCGAGATCGGCAGCCCCCAGTGCAGCGACGCGTAATTGCAGGCATCCACGGCCGCATTGATGCGCGGAAACCGGTTCTCGACGTGGGCCGCCTGTAGGTATTCGGACGCCGGTTTGCTCCGCCCACTTGGCTTGAAACCGCCGTGCCGCAGCAGCGCCCGTACAGCCGTCCGCTCGGGCTCGGAGATCACGGGGCGCGCCTCCCTGGACGAGATCGGCGGGAGCGCCGCAAGCGGCGAGGCAAATCGGGTCACGAAGGCACCAACCTCCAGCAGGGGGTGTGGGGCAATGGTGAGAGTGAGCGCCATGCCTACACATTAGGCGTCCGTATGCCCGCGCAAACCCTAGCTGCGATACAATGTTTCGGTGTCCGCTGCGGGGGAGGCGCGTCCGACCAGGCTAGGTCGCTATGAGCTGATCACCCGGATCGGCCAGGGCGGTATGGCCGAGGTGCAGCTCGCGTTGCAGCGCGGGCCCGCGGGCTTCGAGAAGCTGGTCGTCGTCAAGCTCGTTCACGACAACCTCGCGACTCAAAAGTCGTTCGTCGACATGCTGCTCGACGAGGCGCGCGTCGCCGCACTCGTCAAGCATCCCAACGTCGTCGACATCTACGACCTCGGTCAGGCTGACGGCCGATTCTTCATCGCGATGGAGTATCTCGAGGGCGAACCGCTCCTCGCGGTGCTGCGCGCAGGCCGCGAGGGCAAGCGTCTCGATCCGCTGTCGACTGGACGTTTGATCGCGGATACCGCCGAGGGCCTCGATGCCGCGCACGAGCTGCGCAGCATGTCGGGCGAGCGCCTCGAGCTGGTCCACCACGACATCTCGCTCGGCAACATCGTCGTTCTCTACAACGGCCAGGTAAAGCTCGTCGATTTCGGAGTCGCCAAAGCGACGAACGCGGCGGGCGCCAAGGGCAAGGTTCAGGGCAAGTTCAGCTACATGGCGCCCGAGAAGTTGCAGGGCGCGCAAGGCGATCGACGCAGCGACATCTTCTCGCTCGGCTGCGTGATGTGGGAAGCGCTCACGCTCAAGCGTCTGTTCCGCGGCGGCAACGACACCGAGACGATGAAGCAGGTGCTCGAGGCGAAAATCCTCGCGCCGTCGAAGGTCAACGGCGACGTAGCTCCTGAGTTCGATCCGATCGTGATGAGGGCGCTCGCTCGCAATCTCGACGAGCGTTATCCGAACGCCAAGGACATGGCGGTCGAGATCGAGGAAGTGCTGCGCAAGCGCGGGTACGGCGCGAAGAACGACAAGATCGCCAAGTACATGCAGGAGACCTTCAAGGAGCACATCGAAGCCCGCAAGAAGCTCGTGCAGGAAGTCGTCAGCAAGGGCTCGGCGAGCGCCGAGGTCCTCGACGCCGCGTTCAGCGGGGCCGAGGTCGCG
>JAYVWH010000471.1:0-3914 GCA_043786265.1 Kofleriaceae bacterium
GGCGTGGCGTGCGAGACAGCGTCGAACGGATTGAGCGAGCGATACATCTCGACGTCCGCGGAGTCGACGCCGACCTTGCGCTCGAGATCCGAGCGCGGCGGATAGTTGGTGACCTCGGTCATCGACAGCGTTCCCTTGTCGGTGAACGCTGCCGAGGCGCACGTGCCAGTGTCGTACTCGACCTCCATCGGCGCGATCGGGCGGCAGTAAGGCGGCGGCGACTCGGGCGAGCTGACCGAGAACGGATGCGACAAGTTGTTCTCGTCGCCGTTCTGGAACACGACTGCCGGGAACTGCACGCCGTGGCGATGCGCCCAGACCGGGAACGTCTGGATCCGGCGGCCGTACGGAAACACGTCGGCAAGCGGTGCACCCGTGTTGAAGTCCGCGCGCCCGGGCCGGTTGCCCATGCCGTAGCGGCCTGTCTTCTGCGTGATGTAGACGGTGTCGACGTAGGTGCCGTCGGGCTTCTCGAGCCACGCGACGATCTGCAATGCGTCAGTCGGCACGAAGTCGACGCTGACCTCGACACAGACGCCCTCGGGGCGATCTGCGTGGGCCGCCGTGCTCGCCAGCAACAGTGCCGCCAGCACGGTCCGCCCGGACATCATTTGCAGTGTGTCACACCTTCGGCCTAGCGTCGGTATGTGGCACGCACGCCGAGCGCGGAATACCTCATCTTCGACATCGAGACGATTCCGGACGTCGAGCGATGGAAACGACCAGACGTGACGGCCGACACGGGCGCGACGGGTGTCGCCGTCCCTGCCCCCGCCGCTGGCAGGGCCGACCGCGCGGGATTTCCACCGACCTGGGCGCATCGGATCGTCGTCGTTGGATGTCTCTGGCTGGACCACGGTTACAGGCTGAAGCGGCTCGGGGTCGTCGGAGATCCTACGGGTGGCGAGGGCACCGCGGATCAGAAAGAACGTGCACTCCTCGAGGATTTCTCGCGCTTTGTCGGCCGCGCCCGGCCGGTGCTGGTCACCTACAACGGCCGCAGCTTCGATCTGCCCGTGATCGCGCTGCGGTCCTTGTGCCACGGGATTTCGCTGGGCTGGTATTACCGCGAGCGCAACGTCCGCTATCGCTACTCCGAAGAGGGCCACCTCGACCTGTGCGATTGGCTCGCAGATCACGGAGCGACACGCTCGGGCTCGCTCGATGCGCTCGCGCGCCTGATCGGCCTGCCCGGCAAGGTCGGCGTCGACGGCTCGCAGGTCGAGGGCCTGTATCAAGCGGGCCAGCTCGCCGAGATCCAGAAGTACTGCCTCGCAGATGTCGCGCAGACCGCGCTGCTGTTCCTGCGGTTCCGCCTTCTGCAGGGAATGCTGAACCCCGACACCTATCAGGACGCAGTCAAGGCACTGCTCGACGCGCTCGCCGCCGATGGTCGCGTCGGCAGTGTGCTGGAAGGAACCGATCGCGCGCACCTGATTGGCCCTGCCCCGACGCCGCCCGCGCCGTGATCACGACCGACTCGCTCACGGCCGCACGGTTGCCCGCGGCGTTCTTCCAGCGTGACGTGCTCGTCGTTGCGAAGGCACTCGTCGGGTGCGCGCTCGTGAACGGCAAGCGCGCGGCGATGATCGTCGAGACCGAGGCGTATCGCGGCCCCGAGGATCTCGCGAGTCATTCGCGGTTCGGCCCGACCGCGCGCACGAGCGTGATGTTTGGCCCCGGCGGCATCACGTACGTCTACCTCTGCTACGGCATCCACGAGATGTTCAACATTGTCACCGGCGTCGCCGGCAAAGGTCAGGCGGTGCTCATCCGCGCGGTCGCGCCGCTTGCCGGCATGCCCGACGATCCGGCGATCGGTCGCGGCCCGGGGAAGGTCACCAAGGCACTCGCGCTCGACCGCGGCCACGATCGCACAGACCTCGCCGCTGGGTCGTTATTTGTCGCCCATCACGCCGTGCCGCCGCGCATCGCGAAGGGCCCGCGAGTGGGCGTCGCGTATGCGGGTGAATGGGCGACGAAGCCGTATCGATTCTGGTGGCGCGACCACCCGAGCGTGTCGCGCGGGTGATCAAACTCCGGCCCTTGATCAAACTACGCACCGCCTTCGGCGGCGCTGCGCGGGCCAGCAAAGCCGGCCCTTGCTCTACGGCTTCTTCGCGACGGCGTCGACCCTGCGCAGGCGCTGACGGAACAGCTCCTCGCCGAGCTTCTTGCGATCGCGGCTCTTCGCGGGCCGGTAGTGAAAGTGCGCCCCCTCGCGCACGGTGACGAGCGATCCACTCCGCGCCGCCTCCGGCCCTTGCGACTCGACGCGCGGCACACCGAGATCCTTGAGCCAGCCAGTGACCTCGGTCTCGAGCGCGCGCTCCTCGGCGATCCACACCACGGTCTTGTGCTCCGTCAGGCGCAGCGTTGCCTTGTGGGCGCGCACGTAGATCGACACCTCGAGGTGTCCGTTGCCGATCAGCTCGGTGTCGTGGTCGTCGATGAAGCGCAGGATCTTCTTCGCGTCAACGCGTGAGGTCAGCCAGATGTCCGTGGTGCCCGCGTCCTCGAAGTGATCGAGCATGCGGATCTCGAGGTTGTCGCCCGATGGCAATCGCTCGACGATGCCGAGGAACAGATCGACCAGCTTGTCGTCGGTGGTCTGCGCCTCGATCACGAGCAGCTTCGACTCGGGGCGCGTGACCCAACCGGGCGCGGCACCGGCGTACACCGGGGGTGACGCGAGCGAAGGCAGCACGCCGGTCGGCCAGCGAAACGTCGCGACGGTGTCGGGTGCATCGCCCAGCATCAGCACGAGACCCTTGCCCACCGACTCGCCGAGCGGGATGTCCTTGGCCTCGGCGTGCTCGACGGCGACCGGCCAGCTGCCCGCTACGTGCTCGACCGCTTCTGCGATCGCTTGGCCCATGTGCTCGCCACTCGCGGCAACGAGCTGTGTCGTCGCTCCGGACCGAGCGAGTGCGACGCGAAACCAAGTGCGAGTGACTGCCTTCGTCACCTGTGGGTTCTACCCCGGATCGGTTGCGCTGGCCTCATCGCAAGGGGCACCATGCCCGCCATGAGCAAACTCTATGTGTTCGCCGTTGGCGTTGCGTTGGCCCTCGGTGCGTGTGGCAGCAAGGATCCCCTCGACAAGGCGATCGCTGGGATGGAGGACTGGAAGTCCAAGATGTGCGCTTGCAAGGACAAGGCGTGCGTGGAGAAGGTTCACGAGGACTACAAGAAGTGGGAGAACGACGTCCTCGAGCCGATGATGAAGGGCAAGAAGGAATCGGACATGCCCAAGGACAAGATGGCGAAGGCGGAGAAGCTCGACGACGCTCGCAAGGAGTGCCGCCGCAAGTACCGTGACGCCGAGGGTGCCGCTGCACCCGCTGGTGATGGCGCTGCTCCGACCGCGCCCGTCGCGCCCGCCGCGCCCGCGACGCCGTAATTCAGTTCGCGCAGCCTCCGCGCTGCGCACGTCGGGTGGTGAGCTATGGCCCGCCGCCGATGACGGTGTCCTTGTACTGCAGGACCACGATCGTGACCTTGCCTTCGACGATGCCACCGATCTTCTCGTGGCCGACGGCGGGTTGGCCCGGGGACTGAGGCAGTGTGAACGTCGTGCCGAACGGTGCGTCCGTCGACACGAACACGCCGCTCGCCGAGGTCATGCCCGGCACCACGCCAGTGCGGGTCACGTTCAGATATTGGATCGTGCAGCCCTCGCAGAAGACAGACTGGCCCGCGAGCGGGTTCGAGCTCTCGTCCACGACCATACCGACGACGAGGCCACCGTCGCTCGGGAACTGCGTCATCCCGACCGCGGTGAGGATCTGCGCAAGCGTTGTCTTCTTGAGGTAGAAACCAGCGAGATCGATCTTCGAGTCGGTGCCCCGCTTCGCGCAGGTCAGTGCAGTCGTGGTCTGCGCACCATCCTCGAGCACCTCGAGACACGCGTA
>JAYVWH010000472.1:0-5969 GCA_043786265.1 Kofleriaceae bacterium
GCCGCTTTCGCCTCGCCATCGAGCCACATGCCGGCGAGCGAGATATCGTTGGTCTGAATCAAGCAACTGTCGTCGAACGCGGGGCCGACCGCACCGACATTGCGATCGGTCCACGACAGCGCGAGCTCGAAGCCGTCCGTGTGCGGCGTTTGCACGCTGACGCGCCCGACCGGCGTCATCTCGGCACGCGCACGGTAGACGGCGCCTTCGTGCTCGACGTCGACCCGCCAGCCGTCGAACTCGGGTGTGCATGTCGCTTCGGGAAACCGCTCGACGAGTGCAGACGCGAACGGAGCCGACGATGACTGCGCGGCCCGTTGCACTGCCGTAAGCGTAGCTTGCGGGGTAGGGTCGCGCACATGCCGAATCGCCTCGCCCAGGAGAGCTCGCCATACCTGCGGCAACACGCCGACAACCCCGTCGATTGGTGGCCGTGGGGCGAGGAAGCCTTCGCGGAGTCCAAGCGTTCGGGCAAGCCGGTGTTCGTGTCGATCGGCTATGCGGCCTGCCACTGGTGCCACGTCATGGCGCACGAGAGCTTCGAGGACGCCGCGACCGCAAAGCTCATGAACGAGCTGTACGTCAACGTGAAGGTTGATCGCGAGGAGCGCCCCGATGTCGACGCGATCTTCATGAACGCGATCCAGGTGATGGGCGAGGGCGGCGGCTGGCCCCTGTCGGCGTTCTGTCTCCCTGACGGTCGCCCGTACTTTCTGGGGACCTATTTTCCAAAGCAGCCAAAGTTCGGCCGGCCCAGCTTCAGCGATCTGTTACGCGCGATGAACGACGCGTACCGCTCGCGGCGCGCCGACGCCGAGGACAACGCGCTCGCGCTGATCGACGGCCTGCAGCGCGTCGACGAGCACTATCGCCGCGGCGCGGAGGCCGGGCAGGTCGGCAAGCTGGAGACGCAGCTGCTGATCGCGGCGGGCAAGCAGCTGGCGGAGCGCTGCGATCCGAAGCACGGCGGTCTTGGTGGTGCCCCGAAGTTTCCATCGTGCTCGAGCCACGACCTGCTCGCGCGCGCATCGCGCCTGCCGTTCGGCGAGGCCGCTCGCAAGGCGTTCGAGGGCTGGGCACACGGCATGGCCGAGGGCGGCATCTACGATCACCTCGGCGGCGGCTTCGCGCGCTACTCCGTCGATGCGAAGTGGCTCGTCCCGCATTTCGAGAAGATGCTCTACGACCAGGCCCAGCTGCTCGGCATCTACGCGAGCACGGTCGCGATGGGCGGCAGCTTCGCAATGCGCGCCGGGGAAGTGATCGCCGAGACGATCGCGTTCCTCGAGCGCGAGTTATCGGATCCAGCGGGCGGCCTGTGGTCCTCCCTCGATGCCGACAGCGAAGGCGAGGAGGGCAAGTTCTACGTGTGGACGCCCGAGGAGGTCCAGGCCGTCCTCGGACCGGTCAACGCACTCGTGTTCAATAGCGCATACGGCGTGACCGAAGGCGGGAACTTCGAGCACGAGACATGCGTGCTCTCGCGCCTCTCGCCGCGAAGCTCGCCGCTCGAGGAGGAGCAGTTGACCGAGCTGCGCCAACGCCTGCTCGCGGCGCGCGCGAAGCGTGAGCGTCCCGGCACCGACAACAAGGTGCTCGCGGGCTGGAATGGTCTGGCAATCACGGGCCTGTGCGCCGCGTGGCGTGCGACGGGGCAGGCGCCCGCACTCGCGCTCGCGCTGCGAGTCGCGTCGTTCGTGCGTGACCGCATGATCGCGGGTACGATCGACTACGCAACGCCTTCGGCGTCGCTGCGCGGGCCGGCAGAGCCGGCCCTTGCCATCGCCCGCGTGTTTCACGAGGGCAGGACCAAGGCGCTCGACGGCACGCTCGACGACTACGCGTTCTGCGCGCAAGGATTCCTCGACCTCGCCGAAGCGACCGGTGATCGGGCATGGTGGGACGTTGCGACGCAGCTGCTCGTCGCGATCCGCGCGCGGTTCGTTGAAGATCGCGCCGGCGTGGTCGTCTTCTTCATGTCGCCGGCAGGCGACTCGCTCCTCGTCCATCGACCGGAATCGCATCACGATGGCGCGATTCCCGCGGGCGCCGCGATCGCCGTGCAGGCGCTGCTTCGGGTTGGCCTCGTGGCCGGTGATGCCGATGCGCTCGCGCTGGCCGAGAAGTACCTCGCGCAGCGGCTCACGGCGGTCACCGGCGTCAACGCGTGGGCGACTTCGGCGTTGATGGGCGCGCTAGACCTTTACTTGCACGAGCAGGTCCTCGTGGTGACCGAGGGTGCCGGCCGTGATGCGCTGCTGTCCGCGGCGCGCCGCACCTACGCACCGGCGCTGTGTGTCGCGGGGCCGTGGGCGCAGGCCACGATCCTCGACGGCAAGACCGCCGACGGCGGCATCGCGCGCGCATTTCTGTGCAAGGGACCGACGTGCTCGCCGCCGGTCAGCGATCCTGCCGCGCTCGTCGCGCTACTCGCGAGTTAGACGCTTCTCTTCATTCCATACATGAGCAACAGCACGAACACCGCCAGTGGGAGAAGGTAGGGCACGACGAACAGCCCGCCCAGCTCGAGCTTGGCCCAGCCGAGCATCAGCTCGAATGCGACTACGGAGCCCGAGATCAGGAATGCGCCGATGGCCTCCGGCCAGTCGGTCTCGATCTTGAGGCCGAGCCAGAACACGATCGCACCGACGACAAACGAAGTGGTGGCCAGTGCCCAGGCGGGCATGCCGAGGAAGTGCTTGAAGCCATCCCTGGCGGCGGTCGGGTTCTTCCACACCACGTTGACGACGATGACGATTCCGATCAGAAGGCCCATCAGGATGAGGTAGGTCCACATCCGGCTCTTCTGACCACCCATGAATTCGCGTTCTTGAACGTCGGCCATGGGAGCCATCGTACACCGGCGGGCTCAGTGATGTGCGCGGGCGCGGTCTAGCAGTGCGCGGCGCGGCATGGGCAGGCGGCCGCCCTTATCGAGCGTCTCGAGGAGCTCGCGGGCCTGCTTCCAGTGTGCGCGGGCATCCTTGGGGACGGACTCGGCGAGGCCGATATGGATCTCGGCGAGGTAGCCGGGCCAGTGCGCATTCTGCGGCGAATGCGAGGTCGCATCCTCGGCGACCACGAGGGCAGCCGCGTACGCCGCGGCACGCGTCTGCGTATCGCGCGCGGTGACTGCCTGCGCGATCAAGCCTTGGGTCAGCGTCTCTTTCCACTCGTTGTTGATCGCGTCCGCAGCCACGAGGTTGCGCGCGCGCGTGACACCACCCTTGATCAGCTCGTCGCTGCGCTTGGCGTCACGCGTGGCTAACATGCGGCCCAGCTCGATCTCGCTGGAGGCCAGCTCGTTCTTGAACCCGCCCTGCGACGGGGACTCATCGACGAGTTGCTTGCGGACCTTGAGCGATTCTTCGTGCGCCTCGAGTGCGAGCTTGTCGTTGCCCTCGAGCGCGAATGCACGGGCGAGCTTGGAGTACGACCACGCGATCGAGCGCCGGAACGCGGTGCTCTTCGCATCGCTGTCGACGAGATCGCGCCGGATCTCGAGTGCCGCGCGGTACTCGGCGATGCCATCGGTGATCTCGCCGAGATAGACGTGTGCATCACCTGCGCGAGTGTTCGAGCGCGACAGCGCGATCTTGTACTTGGTGCTCTTGGGATCGCGCGACACCAGGTCCTGCTGCACGCCGATCGCCTCGGTGATGTACTGCAGGCCATCCTTGAACGAGCCGCTGTCGATCATCGTGAACCCGAGGTCGGACAGGAGGTTTCCGCGCTGGTATTGCCAGTCCGTATTCGTTGGATCGGTCCGCACCAACGACGACGCGACGGGGAGCGCGCGGCGATAGCTATCGATCGCTCCGTTCTCGTCACCGAGTTGACGCTGCAGCTCGCCCATCTCGCGCTCGACCTCGAGCACGGCCAGCTGCACCTCGACGTTGCCGGGCTGCGCCTGGAGAAGGGTCTCGCGCAGACGGAGTGCCTGCTTGTACTCCTCGAGCGCTGTCGAGGACTCGCCACGGTTCTGATAGACCGAGCCGAGCTTGAAGTGGCTCGTCGACAGGGCGAGGTTCTCGTCGGACACGCGACCGCCGCCCTGGCTTGCGGCCTTCATTCGCTCCTCTTTCGCGTGGGTGTACTGCTCGAACGCCTCGTCGATCTTGCCGTCGATGCGGAGCAGGTCCCCGAGGCGATCGTGGACGTCGGCATTCTCGAGCAAGACGTCCTTCCAGCTCGGATCTTCGACGGCGAGTGCCTCGTAGGCCGCGCCGGACCGCTTGAAGTACTCGAGCGCGTTGTCGAGCTTGCCGCGCTCCTGGAAGATGACGCCGGTCTCGTAGTCGAACCGCGCGATCATCCGGCGCAGCTTGCGCGTGGTCGGTGTCCTGTCGTCACCGACGACGGCGACGATCCGCTCGCGTGCCTGCTTCCACGTGGCGAGCGCCTGGTCGGGATTGCCCGAGGTGTGCTCGGCGATGCCGATCAGCTGGATCGCCTCCGCCATGCGGATCTCATCCTCGAGCGGCATGCCGCCGGGCATCCCCTGCAACAGCGTGTAGTAGCGCTTCACCTCGGCGCCGAGGCCCGCAAGCATGTCGAGCCGGCCCGCCTCGGCGAGCCGTTTCTTCATGTCCGAAAACATGTAGTCGATCAGGTTCTCGGCGGCCTGCTTCCGTGTGACGGCCTTCTGCTGCTCCATGCGCGCGACGTCGCGTGCGTCGACGATCCGGTGCACCGCCATGCTGCCGCCAACGGAAAAGCCGATCAGCGCGAGGAAGCCGATCGTGACGGCGGCCTGGTGCTTGCGAACGAAGCGGACGAGGCGCTGCACGGCGGTGTAGCGATGCGCGTCGACGAGCTGACCCGTGATGAAGCGCCGCAGCTCGTCGGCGAGCTCGCCTGCCTCCGGGTAGCGATCCTCCGGCGATTGCGCCATCGCACGGTCGACGATCGCGACGAGATCCGCCGGTGCGCGCCGCTCGCGTTGACGCAGGGGAATGACCCGGCCCAGCGCCGCTGCTGCGATCACGTCCGTCGCGGTGCGTGCGTTGTAGGGCGGCGAGCCGGTGAGCGTGTGATAGAGCATCGCGCCGAGTGCGAACACGTCCGCGCGCTGATCGACGGGCTCGCCGCGTGCCTGCTCCGGCGCCATGTACGCGGGCGTGCCCATTACCGCGCCCGCGACGGTCAGCGTCGACGATCCGGTGCGACCCTCGTCGCTAGCGAGTGCGGGCTTGCTCGCGCGTGGCTTGCGGTTCGTTGACTCGAAGCTATCCGCCGCGTCGAGATCCTTCGCGAGACCCCAATCGATCACGACGGTCTCGCCGAAGTCGCCGAGCAAGACGTTTCCTGGCTTGAGATCGCGATGGATGATGCGCTGGCTGTGGGCGTAGGCGATCGCGTCGCACGCTGCCGCAAGTCGCGGGATCAGCGCGATCCGCTCGTCGAGCCGTTTCGCCTCGGCGATGACCTTGTCGAGCGGGTTGCCCTGCACGAGCTTCATCGCGAAGAACGGCTCGCCGTTGGGCCAGGTGCCGGCCTCGTAGACCGGGACGATGCCGGGGTGCTGAAGGCGCGCGGTGATCAGCGCCTCGCGCTGGAACCGTGTGATGTGCTCTTCGCCCGGATCGAGGAGCTGCTTGAGCGCGACGGGGCGGCCGAGGCGGAGGTCCTGCGCCGCCACGATCTTGCCCATGCCGCCGCGCGCGATCTCCTTGTCGGTCTTGTAGTTCGACTCGGAGACCTGCGGCAGCGCGGGTAGGGCGCCGGCGACGACTTCGAGCGCCGCGGCGACTGTCGCTTCGGTCGCTATGCTGCCAAGCACCGGCGGCAGCGCGACGCGGTTCTGAGAACCTGCCACCCGGCGAATTCGACAAGCGCAAGTCGGCGCCCGACTTCTTGAGCTCGTTGTCGATCGCACGCGCGACGATGTCGCGAGACGTGGGCAGAGGACAAGACGCCGTGGAACCGGGTCCGGTAAGCCGTCAGCGTCGAGATCGAACGTCGAGAAG
>JAYVWH010000473.1:0-3612 GCA_043786265.1 Kofleriaceae bacterium
GCTGACATTCAAGGAGAAGGCCGAGCTCGCGAGCATCGAGGACGTGATCGCCGCCGCCGAGCAGAAGGTGACCGCGCTCGAAGCGACGCTGCAGGATCCGGCCGTCTTCAAAGATCGTCCGACGGAAGTGCAGGCCCTCGTTGGCCAGCTCGATGCCGCACGCGCCGAGGTCGAGCGATTGTTCGCGCGCTGGCAAGAGCTCGACGCGATTCCGAAGGAGTAGCCGCTACTCGTCGACCGGTTCGATGTGGATGTTGCGGTCCTTTTCGTCGGGACGGCGGATCGCTTCAGCAAATGCATCGGCGTCGTTCGGCGCGATCTCGACGCGCGTCTCGCGCATCAGGACCTGGATCTTACCGATCGACTTCTTCGTGACGTTGCCGCGACGACACAGCAGCGGGATCAGCCATTTCGGATCCGCGTTCTTCGAGCGGCCCACGTTGACGGTGAACCAGCGGCCGGGTTCACCGCGCGTGGGACCACGCTCCGGTCGATCGATCTCCGCATCGCCTTCGGCGCTGCTGCGCGGACCGGCTTGCCGGTCCTTGCGATCGATCTCCGCATCGCCTTCGGCGCTGCTGCGCGGACCGGCTTGCCGGTCCTTGCGATCGGCGCCACGCTCGGACGCGGGTCCGCGGGCCGGACGTTCGGAGGCCGGGGGACGAGCGGTGCGCTCGACCGTGGGACGCGCGGGACGTTCGGTCGCCTGGGGACGAGCGGTGCGCTCGACGGTGGGGCGCGCCGGACGTTCGGTGGCCTCGACAGCGGCAGGGGCGGGGGCCCGTTCGGGGGCGGCGCGCTCGGTGGTGGCTGGGCGCTCCTTGGTGCGGCGGCGCTCGGTGCCCTCGGTGTTACCCTTGTCCTCGTAGCGGCGGTCGCGCGGATCACGAGCCGGCGGGCCGTCGTTGCGGGGCGCAGTGGTGCCGAAGCCACGCACCGGTGGCGGGCGCTCCTGGCCGCGGCGCGGCGGCGGCGCCATCACGTTCGTCAGCTCCTCGGGGGCCGGGTAGGCCTCGCGGCGCAACCGCACGAGCGCGGCGACGAGTGCATCGGCGGGTCGATCGAGCAGCAGCTGTGTGGCGACCGCGCGATCTTCGTCGGTGACGTTATCGGCGAGGCCACGGATCTCGAGGACCAGCAGGTCCTGATCCTTGACGCGAATGTCGTCGGCGGACGGGGGCGGACGCCACGATGCTTCGATGCGTGCGCTGTGGAGCATGCGCTCGGCGTAGCGGCGCGCCTTGTCGGGCACGATCACGATCGCGAGGCCATGCTTGCCCGCGCGGCCCGTACGACCACTGCGGTGGACGAGGGTCTGGGCGTTCTGCGGCATGTCCGCATGAATCACGAGGCCGAGATCCGGAAGATCGAGACCGCGTGCGGCGACGTCAGTTGCAACGCACACGCGTGCGCGTCCGTCGCGCAGTGCCTGCAGGGCAGTGTTGCGCTCGCGTTGCGACAGCTCGCCCGAGAGAGCCGCGCACGAGAAGCCGCGCTCGCTGAGGTTAGCCGCGAGGTGGGTGACACCGTCGCGCGTCGCGCAGAACACGAGTGCGCCGGGTGGGTCGTGATAGCGGAGCAGATTGACGACGGCGAGGTCGCGCTCGCGCTGGAGCACGGGAACCGCGTGGTACTCGATGTCGCGGTGCGTGGCACCTTCGCCCGCGGCGGCGATGCGGAGCGCCTTTTTCTGGTAGCGCTTCGCCATCGTGGCGATGCCGCTCGGAATCGTCGCGGAGAACATGAGTGTCCGCCGCTCGGGCGGCATCGCTTCGAGCAGGCGCTCGAGATCCTCGCGGAAGCCCATGTCGAGCATCTCGTCGGCTTCGTCGAGGACAACGGCGTCGATCTTCGCGAGTGACAGCGCGCCGCGCTCGAGGTGATCGCACAGGCGGCCCGGTGTGCCGATCACGATGTGAACGCCGTGGCGCAGCTCGTGCTGCTCGCGCCGTGGATCCATGCCACCGACGCACGTGGTCAGGCGCGCGCCGGTCTCGGCGTAGAGCCAGGTCAGCTCGCGATGGACTTGCAGGGCAAGCTCGCGGGTCGGCGCGACCACGAGTGCGCGCGGGGGGCCCGCCTTGTCGAAGCGCTCGGCTTCCCCGAGCAGGCGCGGGGCGAGGGCGAGTCCGAACGCGACGGTCTTGCCCGAGCCGGTCTGTGCGGAGACGAGAAGATCGCGGTCGGCCTCCGCGGAAAGGACCTGGGACTGAACCGCGGTGGGCTCGGCGTAATTGCGCGCCGCGAGCGCGCGGCGAAGCGCGGGATGAGCAGAGGAAAACGACAAGGGCCGGGACCCTAGTCGGTCGCGCGCCCACGCGCAATGACTTGTTTATTGGCGCAAAGAAGGCGCCCTGGGACACTGCGACAGCCTTCCTGTCGCGCCATTTCCGTGTGTTAGCGTCCGCCGCATATGAGATGGCTCTCGTCGCTCGTGCTCGTCGGTGCGCTCGCCCATGCGGCGCATGCTGACGAGCCCAAGATCAACTACACGAAGTTCGAGCTCGCGAACGGGCTCAAGGTCTACGTGATCGAGGATCACAAGGCGCCGACCGCGTACGGGGTGACCTGGTTCAAGGTCGGCTCGAAGGACGAGATCGCGAACCGCACCGGCTTCGCACACCTGTTCGAGCACCTGATGTTCAAGGGCTCGTCGCACCTGCCCGACGGCCTGATGGATCGCCTGCTCGAAGCAGCGGGCGGCTGGTCCAACGCGTTCACGTCGAGCGACATGACCGTGTATCAGAACGTCGCCAACTCGAATTTTCTCGAGCAGATGCTGTGGATCGACGCGGACCGCCTCGCCGGCCTGCTCGATACCTTCGACAAGCCCAAGCTCGACAACCAGCGCGACGTCGTCCTCAACGAGCGGCGTCAGAGCTACGAGAACCAGCCGTATGGAATGGCCGAGCTGTGGATCCAGGAGAACCTGTGGCCCAAAGATCACGGCTACCACTGGTCGACGATCGGTTACCCCGCCGACCTCAACGCGGCGACGGTCCCGGACGTGTCGTCGTTCTTCAAGCAGTACTACCTGCCGAACAACGCGACGATGGTGATCGCCGGCGACGTGAAGCCGGACGACGTCAAGAAGCTCGTCGAGAAGTACTTTGGCTGGATCCCCAAGGGCGCTGAGCCGAAGCGCCCGCAGTACAAGGCGCCGGCACCGATCACGAAGGAGGTCGTGATCGACACGACCGACGACGTGCAGGTTCCGCGCGTGCACCTGTCGTGGCGAGGACCGGCGGCGTTTTCCGCCGAGCAACCCGCGCTCGATATCGCGAGCGTGATCCTTGGCGACGGCAAGTCGAGCCGCCTGTACAAGCGCCTCGTCTATGACGAGAAGATCGCGCAGAGCGTAGAGGCGAGCTTCAACGGCGAGGAGATCGGTGGCGAGCTCCGGATCGTCGCGACCGCCAAGCCGGGCGTCGATCCGAAGCGTCTGATCAAGGAGATCAGCGAAGAGGTCGACAAGCTGTCGAAGACCGCGCCCGACGCCAAGGAGCTCGAGCGCGCCCAGAACGCATTCGAAGCGTCGTTTCTCAACGGGCTCGAGCCCACGCTCCAGCGCGCGATCAAGCTCGCCGAGTACGACGTCCTGGCCAAGGACCC
>JAYVWH010000474.1:0-5617 GCA_043786265.1 Kofleriaceae bacterium
GCGTCGTTCGAGTCATGGTCCGCTACGCCCGTGAGGTCGAGGCCGGCGTAGGCCCACGCCCCGGGCTCGCCGCGACGGCATGCATCCGGCGTGAGCGACAGGCGCAGGCCACTGCGAACCGTGGCACCCAGGGTCCTCGACGGCGTGTCCGTGACGATCGTGTCATCCACGCTGACGTCGATCGCGCGCGGCGCGATTGGCTGCGACACGAACGCCGAGCCCTGCAGCACGGGGACGAGGACGCAGTTGTCGATACCGATCGCGATGCCCGCATCGAGCGTCGTGAACGGCCCACCTGCGGGCGCGTAGCCACCACCTGCGCCGGCGAACAGCGCCAGGTCCTCGCCCGGACTGTGCCGGACTCCCACGCGACCGGCATAGACATTGTGATTGGCGGGCGACGTGTCCTCGGCGTCGAGACTCAGTGCAGTGCCCTCGACCGAGACCTCGGTCCGGTTGCCGACCCCGTGGCTCAGCCGGGCGGCGCCCGAACGGAGCGACGGGTCGAAGATGGCGGCGTGCGATGCAAGCTCGAGATCGAGGGTCTCTGCGCCCTCTCGCATCGACGTCACGGGCCCGATGCCGAACGCCTGGCTCGGCGGCGAGTAGACACGTTGACTGCATGCGGCGAGCAACAGCACGGTGACGGCGGCGAGCTTCATCTCTCCACGAATGCCATGGTCCGACCGATAAACGGGAACGGTGTCGCGAAGTTGCCGCTGCCTGCCGTGTTAGACTTGCTCTATGGCTGACTCTGCCGTGGTCGTGCAGCTGCCGCCGGAGGCGTTGCAGCGTTTGCCTGCCGCCATCGCGGCGCTCGTTCCCAAGGACTCGGACCGCTTCATCGCGGCACTCGAGCTCGGTTACCTCACCGCTTCGGCCGATGGCCTGGACGAGCGAGAGCGCGACTCGATCGCTAGCACGCTCGAACAGATCACCGGTATCGGGTTCGATCACGACTCGTTCGCCGAGCACTTTGCAGATCTCGATGCAGCGGTCGACATGCTCGGCCGTCGCGAGCGCCTCGCGCGCACCGCCGCCGATTTCGAGAGCGACGATGCACGCGCCGATGCGATCCGGTTCGCGGCGCTCGTCGCGATGGCCGACGGCACGCTCCACGAGAGCGAGATGGTCGTGCTCGTCGAGGCGGGCTCGCACTTCGAGTGGGCCGAAGATCGCGTGCGGAGTCTCGTCAAAGACGCGGCCGCGCGCACGGGAGGTGCGGCATGAGCTTCGTCAACCGCATGACCAAAGAGGTCAACTGCAAGATCGTCTATTACGGCGCCGGTCTGTGCGGCAAGACCGCGAACCTCAACTACATCCATGCCGCGACCAAGCCCGAGTCGCGCGGCAAGATGATCTCGCTCGAGACCGAGACCGAGCGCACGCTGTTCTTCGACTTCATGCCGCTCGACCTCGGCAAGATCGGCGAGTACAAGGTTCGGTTTCACCTCTACACGGTGCCCGGCCAGGTGTTCTACGACGCGAGCCGCAAGCTGATCTTGAAGGGTGCCGACGGCGTGATCTTCGTCGGCGACTCGCAAGAAGCGCGCATGGAAGCGAACATCGAGAGCCTCGAAAACCTCGAGCAAAACATCGCGGCATACGGCAACTCGCTCGCCACGATTCCGCACGTCGTGCAGTACAACAAGCGCGACATGCCGAGCGCGGTGCCGATCGAGGCGCTGCGCGAGCAGCTCAATCTGCACAAGGCACCCGAGTTCTCGGCGACCGCGAAGACCGGCGAGGGCGTGTTCGAGACGCTCAAGGGTCTCGCGAAGCTGGTACTGACCCAGCTCTCAAAGACCAAGATCTAAGAGCCGCCGGCGGAGAGCACGGCTTCGAGCCGCTCGAGGAACTTTGCGCTCTCGGCGGGATTGCTCGACGTCGGCGCGTACCGCTCGAGCTGGACGATCAAGCTATCGGTCGCGGGGTGACGCCCGCGCAGGCGCTGGGCGGCCTGATAGGCGCGCTCCATCATCTCGCGTGCAGTTGCGGCGCTCAGATCGAGCAGCTGGCGTGCAGTCGATAGCGACTCGCGCATCTCCTCGAGCGTGCGCGTGTCGTGGAGCACGAGCACTTCGCGCTGATTGATCGAGGCCAGCGAGTCGATGTACTTCACGAGGCCTTCGCTCGTCATCTTCGCGGCCGACGGCGGTTGGCTCGCCAGATCGCACTCGAACTCGACCATCTGCCAGCGATCCGCGGCGCGCATCGCGCGGCACACCACAGAGGCGACGAACATCCGCATCTGCGTGCGAATACTCGCGAGCGCGGCCTCGTGCTCGTCGGACTTCTCGGGGTTCTGCAGCACGTCGTTCTGCGCGGTCAGCTTCGTCGCGGTGTCGGCGAGCCCGCGCCGCACGAGCAACGCGCGGCCGAGCGACGTGAGGTAGCCGGGAACCACCGTCGCGGGGTTCGTGTCGGGAAGAAACTCATCGTAGATCGCCGAGACAACGGCGTGCACGCCTTCGCCCGTCGAGCTCTGCGTATCGTCGAGAAGGCCGAGCACCTGGTTCATCTCGCCCGCCGCGAGCGCCACGGCGAACCGCTGTGTCGCTTCGTCGAGTTGCGATGACAGTCCGTACTCGATCGACGAGAGCTTCTCGAGCACGACGCTCCAGCGATCCGTCTCCGTCTTCTCGATGTCACCGCCGAGGCCATCGAGCAGATCGCCGATGTCGGCCGAGCCGAGATCGAGCTCTTCATCCTTCGGTGCCGCAGGCGCTTCGAAGTCGGCGAAGTCGAACGCGTCCTCGTTCTGCGTCGGTTTGCGCTTCGGCGTCGACTTCTGTTCGTTGAGCACCGTCTTCGCGTACGCGAGCAGCTCGCGCAGACCGCGGAACGTGTCCTCCCACAGCTTGCGCATGCGCTGCGTGGCGACGCCCGGAGCTTCGGGTGCCTGGCGGGTCTCCACGAAGCGCTCGTACAGACTCTCATCGAGCTGACGGAGGTCGTCGAGCGCGCGCAAGGCTAGGCGGACCAGCTCGCCTGTTTGCTGCTGGATTCTCGGGGAGCTGATTGCTCGAGAAAGACGAGAGTCCACCGCGGGCTTCGAGTTTCTCATGCTGTGGCAACTGCGGCCAATTCCCCTGCGTGCTAACGCAACGGAGTGCGTCCGCGGGATGGCCTCCGCCGCGACCTCCGCCTCAGCCTGGCAGATGCGCTGGGTTACGGGGCCATGGCGGGTGTTGCGGAGGTCTATTTGCCCGCGTTTGGGCTGGCCCTCGGCATGTCACCCGTCCTCGCGGGCCTTCTGGCGAGCGTCCCCCTTCTGGCGGGAGGGGTCCTCCAGCTGGTCGCACCACGCGTAATTCAGCGAGTCAGAAGCCTTCGGAGGTGGGTCGCTGTCTGCATGGCCGTCCAGGCGGCCTCGTTCATACCCCTCGGAATCGTCGCCCTGACCCATCACCTACGCACCACCGCTGCGCGGTCGGGCGAGGCGGAACCTGGCCAGATCGCGACCGGCGTGGTGTTCGCGGCGGCCTCTCTCTACTGGGGAGCCGGGATGGCGGCCTCCGCAGGCTGGACCCCATGGACCGGGCGGGTCGTCCCGAGCCGGATCCGCAGCCGGTTTTTCGGCCGCCGGCAGGGCCTCATGCAGGCGGCCATGCTCGCCGGCCTGATCGGCTCAGGCGCTGCACTGCGCGCGGCGACCGGCACCTCACACATCCTGGCGGTCTACGCCGGCATGTTCGGCCTCGCCTTCGTGGCGCGGCTTGTCTCCGCGGTCGCGGTCGCGCGTCAGGGCACGGGCATCGACACGACACCGCGCCGCCGCATGCGTCTGCGCAGCATTCCTCCCCGACTTCGCGGCACACCGCGTGGCGCGATGCTCGGCTACCTGGTCGCAGCGCTCGCGGCCGCATCGATCGCGGGACCGTTCATCGCGCCTTATCTGTTGGCTCACCACGGCCTAAGTTACCTCCAGTACAGCGTGTTCGCCGCGGTGATCGTCGTCGTCAAGATCATCGCGATGCCGCTCGTCGGCAAGGCACTTCACCGCACGAGCCTGCGCCGCGTGATCACGGTCAGCGCGCTCGGTATCGCGCCGATCCCGCTGCTGTGGCTCGTGTCCGATTCGTTCTGGTGGTTCCTCGCGATCCAGACCTACTCGGGCATCGCGTGGGCTGGCTTCGAGCTCGGCATGTTGATGGCGCTGTTCGATGCCGAGGACGACGCCGAGCGCACCGCCACGCAGGTCGCCTTCAGTGCGCTGCAAGCCGTCGGAGCTGCGGGTGCATCGCTGATCGGCGGATTCGTCCTCGGTGCGTTCGGTACGGACCATCACGCCTATCTCGCCGTGTTCATCGTGTCGTCGGTCGCACGCTTTGCAGCCGTGATGCTGCTCGTGCGTCGCCTGCCGATGCTCCTCGCACGCTTACCGTTTACCGTTGTGACACGCGCGTGGACACTCGCCGAGGATCTGCTGCGGTTCTGGCGCGCTCGGTGAACCGCGAGCTGCTAGAAAGTCTCCATGCTCGGTGAGCTGGCCGCGGGTGTGTACGACGGGATGCGCGGTGCGATGTACCTCGTGCGCACGCCGCGCCTGTGGCTCTACGTGCTGCTCCCCGCGGTCGTCGCCGCCGCCCTGCTGTTCGCCGTCGTCGGCTCGGTGCTCGCGCTGCTGAACGCACCGATTGCCATGCTCGGCAGCTGGCTACCAACCTGGGCCGCCGGCGTGCTCAAGCTCCTCGCCGGCATCGCGCTCACGATCGCGAGCCTCGCGGTCTTGATCTCCGTCGCCGCCGTGATCGCGGGCCCGTTCAACGAGATGCTGTCCGAATCGATCGAGGAGCGAGTAACCGGTGTCGCCGGCCCCCAGTTCAGCGTCATCCATTTCGTGCGCGACCTCGTGACTGGCATCTGGCACGCGCTGCGCCGCGTGGCGCTGTACCTCGTCGTGATGCTCTTGTTGCTCGTCGCGGGCATCGTCGTCCCTGTCGTCGGAACGATCATCGCTGCCGTGCTCGGTGCACTCGCGACCGCGCGGTTCGCATCGTGGGATGCGTACGATGCCGTGTGGTCACGCCGCAGGCTGCGCTATCGCGACAAGGTCGCGTACCTGCGCGCCCATCGCTGGCGCACATGGGGCCTTGGCGCGAGCGTCGCGGTCGTCCTCGTGATACCCGGACTGGGCGTCATCGGACTCGCGATCGGTGCGGCCGGCGCCACCCTGCGGTCCCTCGAGGTAGAACGAGCGGCCACCGCGGCCGCCGGTGCGACTACCAGATCTTGACGCGCTGATCGGGCGCCAGGAACAGCTTCTGTCCCGGCTGGACCTTGAACGCGTCGTACCAGATGTCGAGGTTACGCACGACGGACGTGCGGAACTCCGACGGGCTGTGCGCGTCGGTGACCAGGCGGTTGGACAGCTCCTGGTCGCGATACGCACGGCGCCACACCTGGGCCCAGCCGAGGAAGAACCGCTGATCACCAGTGAGACCGTCGATCACGGGGGCCGGCTTGCCGCCGAGCGAGATCTGGTACGCGCTGTACGCGACGGTGAGACCCGCGAGATCGGCGATGTTCTCGCCGAGCGTCAGCTCGCCCTTCACACACTGCGCCGCCTTGCCATCCGCGGCAGGGAACGGGCAGTACGCGCTGTACTGCGCGA
>JAYVWH010000475.1:0-5273 GCA_043786265.1 Kofleriaceae bacterium
CGGGCTTCGAGGGTGCGCACCCGCCGGCGGGTGACGCCGAGGCGTTCCGCGACGTCCGCTTGCGACAGCGACTGGTCGAACCGGAGCTCGACGAACCGGCGCGGCTCGGCCTCGAGCGTCGCGAGGTAGGCGGCGACCTTCGTGCGCGCCAGAACCTGATCCGCATCCTCGGCGATCTCGCCCGGAATCGAGGCGTCGATGGCGATGATCGCGTCGACATCGACATCGCTGTGTCGACCGCGCTCGACGGTCGCCGTGCGTGCGCGGTCGACCAGCAGGTTTCGCGCGATCGTCATCAGAAACGGCCGGTACGGGCGCACGCCGTCGTAGCCTTGGCGAGCGTTGTCGGCAAACGCGCGAACGAACACGTCCTGAACCAGCGACCGCTGCTCGTGTGGATTGCGTTCGAAGCCAACCGCGATCAGCCGGAACACGTCGTCGACGTACGCACGGTACACGCGCTCGAGGGCCGCCCGCTCGCCCGCGCGGAACGCGGTGAGTAGCTCGCGGTCCCACTCGAGCGCCATCCCGCCGGGGTACTTCAGGTCGCCGCTGCCTGTCCAGAGTGAGGGATGTCTGGGAGCGTCCTAACCCCGCGCTTAGGACTCGGCATATCATCGGCGGGGTGTGCAGCGGTCGACCTGGAAGTACGCACCTTGTGTGGCTTTGCGTCGTCCTTGTGGTCATCGGCGCAGGTTGCGGCCGAGTCAACTTCCACGACCAAGATGACGCAACACTTCCGGCGGGCTGTTCCGACGACGAGCGTGAAGGATTTGTCGATCGCGTTCGGTACCCGACGATCGCGGGATGCGCGGCTACCTGGTCCGGGACGCCAAGCCTACGCGCAAGTCGAACTTCCAGCGGGATGTGCGGCGGACGAGCTGGATGACCCAATCGGCCGCCGTGTTTGAGTCGCGAGCGTTGCAGGTGCCGATCGCGGACACCTCGCGATCCTCGACGAGATCGCTGAAGTTGTTGATGCCGCGGCTCGTGTACGCGGGTCGTCGGTCGTGTCTGGTACGTCGCGGCCACCAGAACATCGTGCGCGACGGTCGTCGTGACGGGCCCACTGTTCATCGCAGTGCCGTTTCCGAGGATGGAGCCGCACGAACATCCAACCTGGGTTACGATAGGCGTATGCGATCGCTGGCAGCGATAGTGCTCCTCATGTCGTGGTGGGGCCCCGCCTACGCGGACGAGCCCCACACTGAAGCCGACAAGCTTTTCGAGGAAGCGCAAGCACTCAAGCAGGCTGGCAAGACCGCGGAGGCGTGCGCAAAGTACGAGGAGGCGCTCGCAAAGAATCGCAACGCCGTCGGCACGCTGCTAAATGTCGCCAAGTGCGACGAGGACGCCGGCAAGATAGCGACCGCGGTCAAGCTGTACACGCAGGCCCGTGACCTCGCGCGCGAGAACAACCTCGACGAGCACCGGGCTGCGGCCGAGGCTCGAATCGGACCGCTCGGCGAACGAGTACCGCGCCTTGCGATCGCATTCAGCGAACGCCTCCCCGGCATGAAGCTCGTGATCGACGACGAGGTCTATCCGACCGACGCCGAGTCCACGAGCCAGCTGCGCCTCGATCCAGGTACGCGCCACATCGTCGTCACCGCGCCCGGCCGCTTGCCGTACTCGACCAACGTGGACCTCGTCGAGGGGAAGCCAGCCGCGGTCGCGATTCCGCAGCTACCGCGCGGTGTCACCGTCAAGTCAGCGCGGCGTAGCGTCGGCAAGGTGCTCACGTTCTCGGGCGCGGGTCTCGCGCTCACCGGCGTCGTACTCGGCTACGTAGCAAACCGTGACTATGAGCGCGAGGTCGGCCCGCTGGGCTCGATGAAGCCGTGCATCCAGGAGGGGGCTGCAAAGCCGCTGTGCAACGCCGACGGTTACCAGCGCACCAGCAGCGCACGCCAGCTGGGTACGGTCGGGACCGTCGTCGGAGTCGCCGGCGTCGCCGCACTCGGTCTTGGCGTCGTGCTGTGGTTCACCGCGCCGTCGGAGATGGCGGAGCACCAGGTCAGCGTGGTCCCTTCGCTGACGCATGATTCCGCCGGGATCGCCGCAGTCGGTCGGTTTTGACCGTTATCCCCGACGTCGTGGTCGGACCTGACCAAGCGTGGTTCCGCCACCCGCCTGCGAGATCGCTGATAGGATGGTCTAACGTCGCACTCCTCGACGGTTTACGGGTGGTCGCGGTATGGTTTGAGCTTGGTAGTGACAGAGCGCATCAGGTTGCTGCTCGTCGACGATGACCGTCGGCTGTGCGCACTGGCAGCCCCCCTTCTGGAAGTCGATTTCGACCTCCGGATCGCCCACGGCGCGCGTGACGCCGATGCGATCACGGCGACGTTCGATCCTCAGGTGGCGGTCGTCGATCTCGGGCTTCCTGATGGGGACGGGATCGACGTCATCGCCGCGCTCAGCCTTCGCCAGCCCGAACCCGCCATTCTCGTGCTGACGATCGCCAGCGCAGAGGGTCGGATCCTTGCCGCGTTGCGAGCGGGTGCGCGTGGCTATCTGTTCAAGGAAGACATCGCGCGCTTGCGGCGTGCCGTGGATGAAGTGCTGGCGGGTGAGTCGCCGATGTCGCCCGGTGTTGCCAGGCTCGTGCTGCAACAGCTACGCGGGCAGCCGTCGACGATCGCGGGCAGCGAGCCGTGCGGAACATTGACGGCGCGCGAGGTCGAAGTCGTCGACGCCCTTCGCGGCGGCCTGAGTTACGGCGAGGTTGGTGACCGTCTGGGCGTATCGACCAACACCATCCGCACGTATATCCGCTCGGTGTACGACAAGCTGCAGGTCTCCTCGAAGACGGAAGCAGTCCTCGAAGCGCTGCGTCGCGGGCTGCTGCAGTAATCGTGGCGACGACAAAACCGTTACGTACCTACTGCTGGTGGCCGCCGGCTGGGCCGACGTCGGTCGAAGTGGCCGATCGCGCATCTTTGCTACGTCACGTCGTCAACATCGCCATGTTCTCGGCGGTGCTCTGCCTGCCTCCCGTGACCCGCGCGATCGGGATCACGGCACCGGTCGTGCTCGCGATCATCGGCGTCCACATGGCATGGACGCTCGCGGTGATGCTGGTCATCTGTCCCTCGACGATTTCGACACCGATACGCTTTCACATCGGGCTCGCCGGCTCGCTCGTGATCAACGCGGCGATCACGGTCGCGTTCCCGGCGCTCGGTGGCGACCCGCGCTCACCGTTGTGGATGATCGCGGTGATGTATGCGTGCTTCAGCGGCACGATGCAGGAGATCGAGCCGTCGATCGGTGTGCTCTTGATCCATGCGCTGATGCCGCTGATCGCAATTCCCATCCTGCTTGTCGAGGGCGCAACCGGCGGCTGGGTGTTCGGCGCGCCGCTCCTGTGCAGCGTTGTGTCGGCCACCGGATACAACCACCTCGCGCAAGCCAGCGCGAGCGAGCGACAGGCGCGGCGAGACAACGACACACGGATGGCAGAGCTGCGGATGAAACTCGAGGAGGACGAGCGCGCACGGCTCGCCCGCGACATTCACGACTCGCTCGGGTCGAGCCTTGCCGTCGTCGGGCTTTACGGCGATCTCATCGAGCGGCACGCCACGCGCCCCGACCAGCTCCGCGCGATCGCAGGGATGGTCGCTGAAGCAGCCAACGAAGGATCGCTGGAGCTGTCAGCGTTGATCGGCGCGATCATGCCTGCATCGGCGGACATCGACGGCATCGTCGCGACGCTCGCCGACACGGGGCGCCGGGCCGCGCACTCGAGCGGCGCGATCATCGACTTCCGCGTGCTACGCGGCGGTACCGTCGAGCTCGATGGCGCGGTGCGGCTCGCACTGGTGCGCGTGTTCCAGGAGTCCCTGCATAACGCAATCGAACACGGCGCGGTCACGTACGTCGACGTGTCGTTCGCCGGCGATGACCAGCGGGTATCTCTCGAGATCGCAGATGACGGCAGCGGCTTCGATGTCACAACGGCAACGGTCGGGAGCGGTCTTCGCGGCATGCGTGCGCGCGCCGTCGAGCTCGGGGGAATGTTCTCGGTGACCTCGGCACCAGGTGCGGGCACGCGCGTCGCGGTCACATTGCCGCGCACGAGGTCGTCGGTATGAACACGCACTCGCGCTACGTCTGGTGGCCGTCGCGTCGCTCCGCCGTGTTCGAGCTTGCCGATCCGCGCGGGGCGGGCGTGCACCTGATCGCGATGGTCACCATCACCGCGATCCTCTGCCTGCCCGCGGTGGCACGCGCGACGGGAATCAGCGCTCCCAGCATCATCGGCCTCATCGGGCTCCATGTGGTCTGGTACGTCACCGGAACGTTCGTGATCGTGCGCGATCCCCTCACGCTGGCGCGAGAGAACTTCCTGCTCGCAGGTAACCTGACCGTGAATATTGGCATCGCGGTGGCGATTCCGGTGATGACGCGCGATCCGAAGTCGCCGCTGTGGATGCTGCCGGTCCTCTATGCGTGCCTGAACGGAGCGCTCCAGGAACGAGAGCGCTGCATCGCATTCTTGCTCGCTCATGCGCTGTCTCCGCTGGTCGCGTTGCTTCCGCTCCTCGCGGGCGCGCCGGCGACGCCGTGGAGCATCGCGGCGCCGCTGCTGTGCGCCGCGCTCTGCGCGGTTGGCTATAATCATCTCGCGAGCAATGCCATGCGGTGGCGACAGCGGCGCGCGCAGCAAGCCGCCGTGCTCACAGCGCTGCGCACCGAGATCAGCGCCGGCGAGCGCAAGCGACTGATGGCCGATATTCGTGACTCGATCGGAACGACGCTCTCGGTCGTGGGGATGTACGGCGAGCTCATCGATCGTCATCTCGATCAACCCGACGAGCTGCGCGCACTGGCGGCGATGGTGCGCGATACAGCGCACCGCGGTCTTGGAGATCTGCGCGGCCTGATCAGTGCGATGGCGCCCGCGGCCGCGGACCTGGCCGGTCTCGCAGGGACCCTGCAGCAAGTTGCGGCGCACGCCGCCAGGGGCCGCGATTTTCAAGTCGTGGTCTCGGTCGGAGGAGGTGCGACGACGCTGGTTGCTGCCCCGGTACGCATGATCGTCGTCCACGCGGTTCAGGAAGCGGTCCGTCCCCGCGAAGGGAGCACTCGCCGCGTCGATGTGATGCTCGCGGCGGACGCCGCCAGCATTACCTTGGAGCTGACCGACAACGCGATCCACGCGCCCGCCGATGACGATCGCACGGCAGCGCGCGTCCGCGACCTGGGGGGGACCTTCTCGCGCAGCTCGGGACCCACGAGCGGGACGTTTGTCCGGGTCTCACTTCCGC
>JAYVWH010000476.1:0-4318 GCA_043786265.1 Kofleriaceae bacterium
GGCAAGCGCGAACAAGTCTGCCTCCGCGACGGCGGCGAGCCTCGCGAAGCTGCGGTCGCAGGTCGTCACCAAGGGCAACCAGGCGGTCGAGAAGGTCGCCAAGGGTCTCGAGAAGGCCGAGACGAAGTTCGACAGCGGCATCGCGAAGAGCCTCGCGAAGTACGGCACCAAGCTCACGGCTGCGGTGCAGAAAGGCGTGACGAAGGCGCGCCAGCCGCTCACGACGCTGTCGAGCCGCATCAGCTCTGGTCAGGGCAAGATCGAAGCGAAGGCGCAGGAGGAGAAGGCCAAGAAGCGCGACCGCAATATCTTCCAGAAGGCGTGGGACGCAGCGACGGGCTGGGTCAAGGCCTTCGCGAGCTGGATCGGCGACCACTGGCAGATCCTGCTCATCATCGCGGTCGCCATCATCATCACCGTAGCGACGCTCGGTATCGGCACCGTCATCGCCGGTATGGTCACGGCCGGTACGCTGACGGCGATGCAGGCGATCGCAGCGACGATCATCGTCGGTGCAGTGCTCGGCGCGCTTGAAGGCGGTATCGACCAGGTGATCACCAACGTCGCCGCGGGTAAGCCGTGGGATGCGGGTATCGGTGGCGCGATGCTGCGCGGCGGTGTTACCGGCGCGCTCAGTGCGGGCGTCGGTCGCTTCGCAGGCGAGGGGGCGACGGTCGCGCGGACCCTCACCGTGAGCGGCGCAACGACCGTCAGCACCACGGCCGTGGACAACGCGATGCAAGGCAACAGCTGGAACGAGGGCCTCGCGCTGAACCTGACGGCGGGTCTGCTCGCGCACGGCGTGTCGACGCGAGTGGGTCGCAACATGCCGGACGTGGAGCCCCACGCGCCGTTCCATGTCGCCGACCACGTCGACGAGTACGCCAAAGTCGCCACCGACAAGTTCGTCGGCGGCCTCGACGACTAAGTACACCGCGCGCCGACGTCGCATGCGTCAGCGCGGGTCGCCTAGCGATAGCTCGCGGGATTTAGACCAAAGCGTTTGATCCATCTCTGGATCTGCTTGCGGTCCTTGTCCAGGGCGCGTGCGACTGCCGAGACGTTCCCCTGATGCTCGCGGAGCGCACCGACCACCTGGTCGCGAACCTTTTGGTCCAGCTCGGACAGGATGACCGGGCGAGGGGCCCCCGGCGGGCGACCGGATCGGACGGTGTCGGGCAAGTGCTCGGCGCGCACCGGCTCGGTTCCGGCGAGGACGTGTGCAGTGGCGAGGGCCTGTTCGAGCTCGCGAACGTTGAGCGGCCACGGATAGCGCAGCAGCAGGCGCGCGGCATCGATGTCGAAGCCCGGGTGGTCTGCCGCGAAGATTCGCGTGTGCAGCGCGCCAATCAACAGGCCGAGATCGCCACGGCGTTCCGCGAGCGGGGGGACCTTGATGCGGAAACCCGCAAGGCGCGCGAACAGGTCGTGGCGGAACGCCTGGTCGGCGAGCATCTCGTCGAGATTGCGGTGGGTGGCCGCGACCACGCGCAGGTCGATCGGCTCGGACCGCGTGCCGCCAACCGGCATGACCTCGCGCTCCTGGAGCACGCGCAGCAGGGCGGCCTGGGACGATGGAGGTAGGTCGCCAATCTCGTCGAGGAACAGGGTTCCGCCATCGGCCGCCTTCACGAGACCGGCGTGATCGCTCTGCGCGCCCGAGAACGCGCCCTTCTTGTAACCAAACAGCTCGCTCTCGACGAGGTTCTCGGGGAGGGCGCCGCAGTTCACCGCAACGAATGCTCCGCTGCGCCCCGACAGCCCGTGGATCGCACGCGCGATCACTTCCTTGCCGGCGCCGCTCTCGCCCTCGATCAGCATCGGGATCTCCGAGCTCGCGATCTGGCGAATGCGGGCGAGCTCGCTCTGCCACGCCGGCATCAGCGTGACGAGGCCCGGATCCGTCCCGCCGGGTGCGAGCTCGAGCAGGTCGGGCGCGCCGTCCTCGACGGGCATGCGCTCGAAGAAGTAGAACAGCGTGTGGCCGAGCTCGATGATCGAGCCATCGGTTAGAACGGCGCGCTTGGTGGTATGTCCGTCGACGATCGTGCCGTTCTTGGACTCGGTGTCTACGAGCACCCAGCGTCCGAAGCTCGGTTCGATGCGCGCGTGCTTCGATGACATCCATTTGTCAGGGACCTTGACCGCCAGCTCGGTGCCCGTCTTTTCGGCGCGCCGATCGCTGCCGCGGCCGAGGTGCACGACGCTTAGATCCGTAAGTCGATATCGAACTGAACCGGCGCGGGGACGGATGCACTCGAGCGCGAGCACCAGGACGGGCTCGGGGCGCGGTCCGGTCCGGACCCCCTTCCCATCCGCATGGATACTCAGCGTTGTCCCGTGCGTATCGCCCACGTATCGCATCCTAACACGGGGGATCGCAACGCTTCGCGGGGCTCGCGCAGCCTCGTTGTCCCGTCGGGCGCACGTCGATCCCACGTCCTCTGTCAGACCCTCCCGCTAGTTTCTGTTCGTGGGCGATCTCCTCTTCCTGACCTTCGGACCGCGGCGCGGGATGCGCAAGGGTACCAGCGCAGTGAGCTGGTACGAGCGCGGCCTCGAGCTCGAGAGTAGCGATGTCGGCGCAGCGATCGACGCGTACCAGCGCGCCTTGGCCGGTCGGCCCGACCTGACCGACGCGCACAACAACCTCGGCCGCCTCTACCACGATGGGGGCCAGCTCGCGGTGGCCGAGTCGTCGTACCGGCTCGCGCTGTGCGGCAACGATCGCGTCGCGCTGTACTGGTTCAACCTCGGCGTCGTGCTCGAGGACCTCGGGCGCGGTGCCGAAGCGATCACGGCGTACGAGCGCGCGCTCGCACTCGATGCACTGATGGCGGACGCCCACTACAACCTGGCTCGTCAGATCGAGCAGGTCGCGCGCAACGCCGGGGATGATGTCCTGCTGCGCCGCGCGATTCGCCACCTCAAGCAATACCGCGAGCTGTCGCGCGCCCACGCTTAGCGGACCAAGCGGCCGGCCGTCAGGGCGCGCCGACGTCGAACGTGAGGATCTTCAGATAGTCCGCCTGCGGGAAGTCAACCGGGTGATCGAGCTCGGGCTCGATGTCGACGTCGAGTGAGAACTGCCTGCCGAGCGTCTTGCGCACTGTGTCGTTGAAGACAGTGCGCTCGACGCGGCTCGTGCAGCACGCGGCAACGAGCACGCCGCCGGTCGACACTCGCTGCATCGCGGCCGCGTAGAGCTTTTTGTAAGCCGCGAGGACGGCGGGGACTTGCTGCTTTTTGCTCGTCATCGACGGTGGATCGACGATCACGATGTCGAACTTCTCGGATGGATCGAGTGCCGGTAGCCAGTCGAACACGTCGGCGGTGACGTACTGGTGCTTGCTCGGGTCGTCGGCGTGGTGCGCAGCGCCGAAGGCGAGTGCGCGCTCGCTCTGATCGACGTGCACGATCTGGCGGGCCCCCGCGCGCTCCGCGATCAGGCCGAGCATGCCGGAATAGGCGAACAGGTTGAGCACGCGAGCGTCTTTCAACGTCTTCGTCGCGAGATAGCGGCGCAGCCCGCGCAGATCGAGGTAGGTGCCGGTCTTGTGACCGTGCTCGAGATCGACGGAGAACGGAACGCCGTACTCCGTGAACTGCGCGACGGTCGGCGGGCTCCCTCGCAGGGTGCGCGCGGGCAGGGGTGGGCCGCGGCGGCGGCGTGCGGGACGGAGCAGGACGTTGGGGGCGCGCAGTGCCTGGCCGACGTAGCGTGCGAGCGCATCGGAGCCCGACGAGTAACTAGAGACGACCGCCGTGTCGCCGAACTGATCGACGACGACGGCCGGGATGCCATCGCTCTCGCCATGCACGAGGCGGATGCCGTCCGTTTGCCTTGCGAGCTCTGCACGCCGGCCGAGCGCGATGTCGAGCCGGTTGCGCAGCCACTTTGCATCGGGCGCGACGTCGCCGCGATCGAGCATGCGAATCGCGATCGCACCCTCAGCTTCGTAGATGCCGTGACCGACCACGCGATTCTGTCCATCGACGAGGCGCAGCCACTGGCCGTCGGCGAAGATATTCGCGGCCGTGGACAGCTGCTCGCGAAAGATCCACGGATGGCCACGCTCGACGATCGCGACCGCGTCCTTGCGCAGTTGATAGCGGCGCGGCTTCATCGCGCGGTCAACGGACGCAGCCCCGGAGGCACGCGATCGACGACGACGAGGTCGGCGCGACCCGCGCCGATCGCGGCATCGAGGTCGGGGAGCAGCGCATGACCAGCGTGGACGGCGGTCGCGACCGACAGCTCGTTGCGAAGGCGATCTGCGAGCGGGGCGGCGGGCAGGCGGGCGCCCGCCATCAAGGC
>JAYVWH010000477.1:0-4856 GCA_043786265.1 Kofleriaceae bacterium
ATCACGCTGGCGGACAAAGCTCGACGACGACGGCTTCGACTGGGGCAACGCGACGATCGGAACACCCGCGCTCGCACATCACACGCTCGTCGTGCCGACCCTGTACCGCGATCTTGTCGCACTCGATGCCGCGACCGGCGCCGAGCTGTGGCGCTTCGCCGCCCTGCCCGGTCCCCTGCGCACGACGCACTATCGCGGTGGCCGCGAGGCAGGGTTCGCCGCATCCCCCGTGATCACCGGCGATATCGTGTGGGCCGTCGACACGAGCGGGCAGCTTTCCGCGCTCGAGCTACGCAGTGGACGACTGCTGTGGCAGACCGCGCTCGGTGTACCGGTGCTCGCGGGCCTCGCCGTCAGCGGCAACTGGCTCGTCGCTGCGTCCTACGACGGCACCGTGCGTGCGCTGGTGCCGACCGCCGAGCTTCACGTGGTGCGCGCGGTGCCGACCTGCAGCGAAACGCCGCCGGATGCGGGATGCTGCGACGCCGGCAACGCCCCCGCGTCGACGCTGCTGCTCATGCTGCTGGTCGGCCGCGCGGCACTGCGGCGGCGGCGAGCATGATCACCAGCGCCAGCACGTACGCACCGACGAGCACGCGCCACCTGCGCGGCCCGAACCGCCAGCTGATGGTGTGCGCACCGGGACCGACCTCGACGGCGCGCAGCAGGTAGTTCGCACGCACCGGGCTGGCCGCCTTACCGTCGACGGTGACCTGCCAGCCGGGGAACAGGATCTCGTTGAGCACGACGAGACCCGCGCGCGGAGCGTCGACGCGAACAACGATCTCGTCGGGCTCGTAGCTGACCAGCGTCCCCTCGCGTGCCTCGGGCTCACTCGCTTCGAGCGCCGTCGCATCGCTCAAGCGCGCCGCATCGGCCGGCTCGACAACGGCACGGCGGCGCGCACCGTCCGGCTCCTCGATCACGCGCACCGCATCGAGTGCCTTCGCCTGCGGAGCGATCGTGATCCGGCCCACCCACTGCACGAGCGGCGCGGGATGCATCGCCTCCCACAGCTCGCCGCCTCGATTCTCGAACGCCGGGTTGGGCAGCTCGACGAAGCTGGTCGCGTTGCCGTAACGGAAGTGCGGGCGGTCGAGGACCCAGCGCACGTTGTAGTCGGTGATGATCGCGGGGTTCTTCTTCGCATAGTCGAGGACGTCGACGTAGCGCTTGAGGCTGATCGGATCGAGCGCCGGATAGCCGCGGAAGTCACGAATTCGCAGTCGGGCCCCTGCCCGCTCGCCGAGCACGAACTCGTCGTAGACGCGCCAGCGATCGCGTACTCCGTCGAGCCGCGCGACGACTTCCGCATCGTGATCGTGCGTTTGACGTCGCTCCGCCGCCGGCGGTGCAGCCGGCAACACGAACGTGAACAACGGCGCTTCGAACAGCGCACATAGCGCGAGCCCGCCGAGGCACGCCTGCACGACGCGCTTCGGTGCCCACACTGCGGCGACGACGAGCACACCTACCAGTGCGGTCATCGGGATGGACCACCATGCGGGCCGGTCCTTCACCGCATCGGGGTGTCCCCAACCAGCGACGAACACGACGACCAGCACGAGCGCCCCGACCGCGACGACTACCGCACGCCAGCGGACGCGCCCCTCCGCTGCCTCGAGCGCCGCGACGCCGTACCCCGCGCACGCGGCGAGCGACCATGCGGCCAGGAGCTTGTAGCGACCGGGGACGCGCAGCATGCCGAAGATGCTGATGTGATCGACGAGCCAGGGAAGCACCAGCGCGGTCGTACCTGCGGCCAGAAGCACACCGAGGATCGCGGTGCCGAACAGCGCGACTGGCCCGCCGCGATCGAAACGCGGGCGCATCACGATCGCGCACACAGCGAGCATCGCGACCGCCGCGCCCATGTACATCTCGAACAGGCCCGCCCCGCGTACGAATACACCGCGTGCAGCAGCAGGTAGCGGCAGCGACAGTGCGAGAGCGAATGACCGTCCCGGGGGCGCGAATCGATCGCGCGACCCGAGTGCGACAAGCTCACCCGTCGGGATCACTGTCACGCACGCGACGAGCAGCGCGATGCCGATCGCCGTGCCCGCGGCAACACCGAGCTGGATCAGCGCCGCGCGCGTGCGTTGCTCCGGCATCCGGAGGTGCATCACCAGGCGCACCACCGCGTACGGCGCGATGATCAACGCCGCGTAGAACAGGCCCGGCGGCGAGCCGGCCGTCATCGGTAGCAGCAGCGCACCACCGACGGCCGCGCCGCGACGCCAGCTCGGTTTCGCGAGCGCGTAATCGATCGCCGCCCACACGAGCGGCACCCAGACCAGCGGCCACAGAATGTTCGACGCCTTGTGCGTGAGCAGCGGCGCGCACGCCACGAGCCCGAGCCCGGACATCATCGCCGACCGCACGCTTAGCCCGCGCGATCGCACGAACAGATGCATCATCACACCAGCTATCACGTGATGCGCCATGACCTTGAGCTGGACGAGCCACCAGCCGGTCCCCAGCACTGCACCGGTGGCGGCGAACGGCCAGTTGAACGGGTAGTAGCGATCGAACACCGGATCGCAGAACACCGGGTAGCCACCCTTGTCGTACGGGTTCCACATCGAGAACCGCCCCTCGGCGACCTCGCGCGAGAAGAAGTCGAGGTCGGGACCGTGGGTGTCGATCGTGTCCCAGCCAAGCCCGGTGGCGACGCCGTGCTGATGCCACAGATCGCGATAGACCCACGCGACCACGAGCGCGTAGAACACCGGGACCCACCACCACTCGCCGCGTCGCGCGAAGTGGCGACGCAGGGCGTGGAGGATCGACATCGCGCCGGAGCTTATCGCGAGGCGAGCACTGCTGCGCGGCTATATGGCCGAAGTACATGCTGGATATTCATCGACCGACCTCCAGTGCTATACTGACGTCATGGCGCACCGGACGACGATAGAGCTCGACCAGAAGAAGCTCGCACGTGTCCGTCGCGTGCTCGGCACCACAGGGATCAAGGAAACCGTAGAGCGTGCATTCGACGAAATTCTCGCCATGGAGCTCCGTAAGCGCCACGTCGAACGGCTGGTGCGGCAAGACGGACTCGACATCGCAGACGACAGCGTCGCGGCATCCGCGTGGCGCTGAAGTATCTAGCCGACAAGAGCGCGCTCGCGCGCATGCATCACCGTGCTGTCGCCGCGCGGCTTGCGCCGCTGCTTATCGGCGGCGATGTCGGCACGTGCGGGGTCATCGACCTCGAAGTGCTCTATAGCGCGCGAACCCACGCCGATCTGGTAGCGGTTCGTGAGGAACGGGCGACCCTCCCGCACCTCGAAACATCGCAAGTCGACTTCGATCGAGCGATCGATGTCCTCGAGCAGCTGGCACGCACGGGTCATCACCGAGCCGCCGGCATCCCTGACTTGTTGATCGCCGCGATCGCCGAGCGCCACAACTTGACGGTCCTACACTACGACAAGGACTACGACCTGATCGCTGGCGTCACGAAGCAGCGAGTCGAGTGGGTCGTGCCTTCGGGTTCGGTACCTTAACTTTTCGAGGTCCGCCCACATGTGGTTGCACGGTGCGCCGCCAATGCGCCCGTGACGTCACGGGGTTAGCTGTAAGTCGGCAACAGAGCCTGCCAGCGGCTGGACGGCGAATGAACAAGCCACGCGCCGTGTCATCGGATTACAATTTTCGGCGGTGGGGTCCGTCGGTGCGCCGGAGGAGGCCGTGCGTCTCGGTTCATACGAGATCGTGCGCAAGCTCGCACGCGGCGGGATGGCAGAGCTGTTCCTGGCGCGGACCGTCGGTCCCGAGGGGTTCGCGAAGCTCGTCGTGCTGAAGAAGATCCTCCCGAACTACGCGGAGAATCCAAAGTTCGTACGGTTGTTCCTCGACGAAGCAAAGCTCGTCGCGCAGATGGATCACCCGCACATCGCGCATGTCTACGACATGGGCAAGGCGGACGGCGACTACTTCTTCACGATGGAGTACGTCCACGGCCAGGACGCGCGCGCGGTGTGGCGCCGCGGTGCGCGCATGCAGCGACCGTTTCCCGTCGCGAACGCCGTCCAGGTTGCTCGCAACATAGCCGCCGCGCTCGACTACGCACACCGTCGCACGCGCGAGGACGGCTCGCTGCTCGAGATCGTGCATCGTGACGTGTCGCCGTCGAACATCCTGCTGTCGTACGACGGCGCAGTGAAGCTCGTCGACTTCGGCGTCGCGAAGGCTGTGTCGAGCACGGTGAAGACGCGTACCGGCGCGCTCAAGGGCAAGATTTCGTACATGTCGCCCGAGCAGGCTCGCGGCGCTGGCGTCGATTGCCGCAGTGACATCTTCTCGCTCGGCATCGTGCTGTGGGAGCTGCTCGTCGGCCGTCGCCTGTACAAGGCCGAGAACGATCTCGCGACGTTGCAGATGATCATCAACTCCAAACCGCAGCCGCCGTCGCACGTGCGAGCCGATTGCCCGCCCGCCCTCGACGCGATCATCCTCCGCGCACTCGATCCGAATGTCGCTGCGCGATATCAGACCGCTGAAGAGATGCAACAGGACCTCGAAGCGCTCGCGCGCGAGCAGCGCTACGACCAGTCGCCGAGGACGCTGCGCGCGATGATGCAAGAGCTGTTCGATCCAGAGCTGAAGGCCTGGATGGACGCGCACGCCTCGGGACAGACGCTGATCGACCATGTGATCTCCGCCCAGCCGACCGTGATCTTGCCGGTCAGTGACAGTGACTTCTCCGGATCCGAGCCCGAGGACGACGATCTCGCCGACGACGATGACGAGTCGCAGGCTGACTCGGACATGATGACGAGCGCGCCATCGCCCAGTGTCCTGCCGCCGACCGGACAAGTCGCCGCAAAGACGACCGCGAGGAGCGAGTC
>JAYVWH010000478.1:0-4891 GCA_043786265.1 Kofleriaceae bacterium
GGCGGAGGACGGGTCCCGCTCCTGTGCATTCACGCGGTCGGCGGAAGCGTGTATGCGTACCAGCAGCTGGTCGCGAGTCTCGCGCCAGATCGTGCGTGCGACGCATTCGAGGCGCCGGGTCTCGACGGCCAAGCGCCGCTGACGTCGATCACCGCGATGGCTGCGCTGTACACGCGCGAGTGGCTGGCAGCGCGCGGCACGGGGCCTGTGCACCTGCTGGGGTGGTCGTTTGGTGGTGCGGTGGCGCTCGAGATGGCGCACCAGCTGCGCGCAGCCGGGGCCGATGTGGTCTCGACGACGCTACTCGACGCATACGCACCGTCGTTGTTCGCGGACGACGTGGTCGATTCGGCCGCCGTGTATGCGTCGCTCGCGTCAGACCTCGGGCTCGCGGGTGCCGAGGTCGACGAGCTGGCGCTGCGCGCGCTGGGACCGGACGGCGCACGGCAGCGCGTGGAGCAACTCGTGCGCGCAGCCGGCGTGCTACCGACGCACGTCGACAAAAACGCGCTCGCGATCCGCGCCCGGGTGCTCGAGACGCACATGCGCGCGCTCGCGGCTCACATCCCGACGTACACGGAGGGGACGGTGACGCTCGTCAAGGCGGAGGCGTCCGAACCAACGGTGCCCGAGAATGGCTGGACAGAGCACATTGCCACGCTGGAAGTTCTGCGCGCTCCCGGCGACCACTACTCGATGCTGCAGGCTCCCCATGTCGAGGGGCTCGCGTCACTGCTCGAGCGTGTTCTCCGCACGAGCGAGTAGCCGACGGCAGACGGCGTGCTCGACCATGATACGATGCGGGTCTCGTGAGCACGGATCCCGGACTGACGCGGGCCTTACGCCATCGCGTGTTTCTGTCGCTGTGGCTGGGTCGGACCGTATCTGTGTTCGGCGACAGCCTTCATCGGTTGGCGTTGGTGTGGTGGGTCATGCAGAAGACGGGGTCTGGCCTCGCCATGGGCACCGTCATGATCTGCTTGCTGGTACCGATGGTGCCATTTCTCCTCATCGGTGGTGCGCTCGTCGATCGCTTGGATCCGGTTCGCCTGATGCTGTACTCGGACATCGTCCGGTGCGTGATGACGGCCCTTCTCGCCTACCTCATGGTCATCGACCAGCTCGAGGTCTGGCACGTGTATGTGTTCGCGACCGTTTTCGGTTTCATCTCGGCGTTCTTCTACCCGGCATCCTCCAAGGTGCAGCAGTCCATCGTGCCCAACGACGATCTGCCAAGCGCGAACTCGCTGATGGCCATCAGTCAGCAGACCGCCACGATCGCAGGACCGATGGGCGCGGCGTTGATTATCAGCCTCGGTCAAAGCTCACTCGCGTTCGCCGTGGACGCGGCGACGTTCGCGATCTCAGCACTCTGCCTGCTCCCATTGCTCGGACGCCAGGTCCCGCATGAGACCACCGAACAAACTAGCGTGGTCGCCGACGTGCGCGAGGGGATGGGCTATGTACGCCGCGAGCCGTGGCTGTGGGTCTCGATCCTCGCGTTCCTGGTGATCAACGCCACGTCTACCCCGATCTTCGCGATCGTGGTGCCGTATATCATCACCCAGGTCAACCATCAGGGTGCGTCGGTGCTCGCCATCGTCGAGAGTTTCGCCGCGGCAGGCACCGTCGCGGCGGCGTTTTGGCTCGGCAGGCGCGAGCGGCTGTCTCGGCGGGGAATCGTGATCTATGGATGCGTGATCATCGAGGGAGTTGTCTCGATCGCGTTTGGTCTGCCGATCTCGACCTACGGTCTCGCAGCTCTCGCAGCCGTGGTTGGCGTCGGAAACTCGGTGATCATGCTGGCGTGGACGAATCTCATGCAGGAGCGCGTGCCGGCAGAAATGTACGGTCGCGTCTCGAGTATCGACTGGGCCTCCGCGATCGTCACGACACCGATCGGGATGGCCGTCATCGGTTGGGGCGTCGACTGGATGCACCCGCTAGCCATCTGCGCGATCGCGGGTGGGCTGGGAATCTTGGCCGGGCTGCTGTCTTTGCTGCATCCGAAGATCAGAGAGATCGATTAGTTAGTCGATCCTGTGGCCCTGACCCGGGTCAGGGCGAAGCGGTGCTGGGCCGCAGAAATGCTCCGTCGTCGAGAACCTTGTCCATACAGGTCTCGACGTCAGCAGGGGTCTTCGCTTGCGCACGACAGACGCGCAACGTTTCGAACCCGTAAGTCGCGGCGGTACCCGGCGTCAGGAAGTTGTTGCCCGGCTTCATCATCAGCTCTGGCACCTTCCACGGATCGGTCGCCGCCGGCGCGCTTTGGTTGAACAGGCCGACCACCGTACCGAACTCGTGCACGGATGCCGGACGGCGGTAGCCGAGCAACGCGCCTGCGGTCTCGATCCCGAGCGCAGGGTCGTTCCACGCAGCCTGACAGAGACGGGTGACGATTGCCTCGCGCACCGGAGCCGGGATAACGGCCTTCTTGGGCATCGCGGCGCTCGCGACCATGTCCGCCATCCGCAACAGGTGCAGGGCCGTGGTCTGATGCGACTTGATGGCCTGATCCATCCACTCGTCGCCATCGCCGTGGCAATCCTCGCACGCCGAGAGTGCCTCGACGAGTGGTTTGTCGAATGGACGCACCGCCGCTGCATCGAACGGAACCATGTGTTTCGGATCGACGGCCGCCTCCAGAGCAGGCGCGGTCTTCACCGCCTCCAACATCCGTTGGACGTACGCGACCAGTGCGGTCTTCAGTACCTCCCGTGCCGGCTTGCGCGCCGCGATCATCGCTTCCAGGTGTTCCTGAAGCTCGGGATCGACGCCGCCGTTGAAGATGTACTTCGCGATGCGTCCTGCCTGACAGCGCGCGAACTCGGGCTGGGCGGTGACGACCTCGGCGAACGCCTGGGGCGTCGTCTTCACCGTACCGCGCAGGTCGTCGATGTCGTTGAGGTAGACCTTGCCCTCCTTGATCACCTGCCGTTCGGGCTCGATCTCGGCGCTGTGAAAGATGCTGCGCCACGCGCCGAAAAACGGGATCGAGTTCTCCAGGCGCGCATGACAGTTCGTGCAACCGACCTGATGCGCGAGATAATCCTTGCCGCCGGACTCGAGCCGCAGGCTGGCCGTGTCGATACCCAGCGCCTGGTGCGCGTTGACGTGGGCACCGTCGGAGCTCGAGCACGTCATCATCGCGAAGTAGGACATCATCTCGGAGCGCGGCACGTCGGTGAACCTTGCCAGGTCGGTGGCGGTGAGAATTCCGGCGTGCATGCCCGGAAACGCCTCGGCGCGCGGCTTCAACACCGGCTTTGCGAACTCCTCAAGCCCATCGCGCCAAGGCTTTCCGCGCGCGGCGTCGTGCATGCGGTACATCACCTCGGCATTGCGATCGCGAACGGTTGCGTTGCTCGTATAGATGATCTGCAGTGGCGCCCCCGAGGCCACCACGTAGCCGATCGTGTCGTACACCTCGGCCGCCAAGCTCGTGCGCATCTCGGTCCGCATCGCCATGTCACGCCGACAGTGAATGAGATTGTGTCCACACCCACACTCGGAGGGGGGCCCCGTGGTCTCGCGGTTACCTGAACCGCGCGAGCTTCCGCACAGCGGGGGGGAATCCTTCGGCCGTCCGGGCAACGTCCCCATGTTGACTGCGTCAGGCTGGTAGCTGTCGTTGCAAACCATCACCTGCGTGCCGAGAGCCCACCACGGCTCGACACTCGTCGCCTCGGCAGGCTTGCACGGCTTGTGCAGATACATCGGCTGCGCGGGATTGTCCTGGTTGAGCGTGTAGAGCCTGCCAACGGAGAGGTAGGCCGGGAATCGGTAGTCCTCGAGCAACATCGTCGGCACGACCGTGTTCGTGAACCGCCTGTCGTCCACCAGCATCGAGACCACACCATCGACATCCCCCCGCGACGCGAGCAGCGCTAGTGCCGGCGTTGGCTCGGCCTGCGTCGTGAGGATCGCGAGATCGCGGACGAGCTTTTCGTTCAACACCACACGCAACGGTGGCGACGGCGATGGCCGGATGTGATCGGTCGCGCTCTTGTTGGCGCACGCCGTGATGGTGACGAGCGCAACGAGCCAGCCGCGAGCCGTCATGTCGCCTCGGTAGGCGCGAGGAACTCGAGAAACCGGCCGCTGTAGCCAAACCGCCGCGGATCGACACCTGCGAGCTGCACCAGCGTGGTGCCGAGATCGTCGAGGTCTGCCTCCATGCCGACCTTCGCCGTGCGCCCGGTCGCGAGATCGATCGGAAGCGAGCTCTGGTCGCGCGCCGTACCACCGAACGCGATGCCGGCACCGCGTCCCACATTGAACCCGGATCCGACCAGCATGTAGTTGGCTTCGGGAAAGTGGTCCTTCCCGTTGTCCGAATTGAGCCGCGGGTAGCGGCCGAGCTCGCTGCCCATGAAGATCATCGTTTGGTCGAGCAGCGGCCCATGCTCGTTCTTCGTTTCGGCGAGCTTCTGGAGAAAGCTGGTGAACACCGGCAGGAAAGAGGCGGTAGCCTCGTCCTGTTCGACGGTGTTCTGCTCGTGCGAGTCCCAGTCCCGGACCCGGACCACCACGCAGCGTGCGAGATCGTGCTCGATCGCCCACGCCGCGCGAGCGAAGTGCTCCTCGAACAACTCGCCATCCTTCTTGTCTTTGATCGGCGACGCGAACTTGGGCAGCTTGCTCACGCGCTCGAGAAACGTCGCCGCTGAACGCCAGCTGTCGACGGTGCGCTGACCGAGCAGGCTGGGGTCGTTCTTCGCCGTGCGATCGGCCTGACGCGACAGGCGGCGCGCGATGATCGCGAGGTCTTCCGGATCCGCGGCATCGACGGCGGTGAGCAGGCTGCGCTTGCCCGGCCCAAGCACTCGGATCTCCAGTTCGGACTCGCCGAACGAACCTGTCGACGATTGATCGAATGGCTCGAAGC
>JAYVWH010000479.1:0-1859 GCA_043786265.1 Kofleriaceae bacterium
CGCGACCTCCGCCGCGGTCCCGCCGGTCCGCGGGTTCGGATTGATGGTGAGGAGCTCGGCCATCCGGTACGAGGCCTCGCCGATCGCCGCGATCGGTCCGACATCGCCGAGCACGCCATACTCGAGGTGATCGCCGTAGACCACGGCCACCACCGAGCCCATCGCGAGGCCGGCGGTGCGGTAGTTCCACCGCGTGCTGACCCCAGGGACCACCACGTACGGCAAGGCGGCGGCATCGAGGGGCTTGCCCTGGGAGTCGGTCGCGGCGGTCTGGCTCAGGTAGTTCGGATCGGTCGTCAGGTTGCACTTCGCGGTCATCTTGCCGTCGCAGTCGACGTCGAGATCGGCCTTCCAGTACACCGCGCCGGTCAGGCCGCAGATGTCGACCGTCGGGGTGCCGCCGCTGTCCCGTGCGTACTTCCCGCCGACCACGTTGCACGTCGTGATCGCACCGAGCAGCCGTGCGGCCGTGGGATCGCCGGGCGCATCGATCGCCGCGTCGGGTCCCGGTCCCATACCGTCGTCGCCGCCATCGCACGCCGCGAGCAGCGCGAGGAGAATGGCGATCCGCTTCATCGAGTGGTCATCGTATCAGGCAAGCGCACGGGCCAGGGCCGGCAACGCCTCGCCGGCGCGCGCATCGACGCGGATCGCGGCGTAGTCATCCCCGCGGGTTGGACCGCGATTGAGGATCGCGACCGGCACCTCGCGCTCGGCGGCGCGTCGCACGAAGCGATAGCCCGAGAACACGGTGAGCGAGGAGCCCACCACGAGCAGGAGCTCGGCGCGATCGAACGCGGCCCACGCTGCATCGAGGGTCTCTCGCGGCACGCTGCCGCCAAAGAACACGACATCGGGCATCACCACGCCGGCGCACGTGACACATGCCACCACCGCGAAGTCCGCGACCAGGTCATCGGGAAGCTCCGCATCGCCATCGGGAGCGATCGCGACCGCATGAGCGCGTGCGACCCAGGTCGGATTCGCCGCCTCGAGTCGTGCTTGCAGCTCGGCGCGCGGGGTTCGCTCGCCGCAGGCGAGGCAGCGCACGCGGCCGATCGCACCGTGCAGCTCGACGAGCTGCCGACTTCCGGCGACCTGATGCAGGCCATCGACGTTCTGCGTGATCAAACCGACCACCACCCCCGCGCGCTCGAGCGCGACCAGTGCGTGGTGCGCGGCGTTGGGCAGCGCCTGGGCGAGACGCGGCCATCCGAGCATCGACCGCGCCCAGTAGCGGCGGCGCATCTCGGACTTGTCGATGAACTCGCGGTGCTGGATCGGCGGCCGCACGCGTGGAGGTGTATCGACGCCCCGATAATCGGGGATCCCCGACTCCGTCGAGCAGCCCGCGCCCGTCAACACAACGATCCGCCGGCCACGGGCCAGCTGAGCCAGGCGCTCGACCGCGGGATCCACATCGGTAGTGTACGCTGCCGACGTGGCCTTGACGCAGAACGAGCTGGACACCTACGAGTACAAGCTCCGCAAGCGCGGCTGGCGTCGGGACGATCTGTTCCTGCACAACTGCCCCGACTGCGAGGCGGCGAAGTCGGTGCTCACCTACGTGATCGCCGGACGTTCGGGCGGCAGCGACATCCGGCTGTGCGTCGAGTGTGGGAAGGCGCGACGGTTTCGCAGCTCAGCCGGCCTCGAGGGTCGCGAAGAAATTGCCGGATTCGACCTGTCGCAGTTTCTCGCGTAGCGATCAGTTCCGCTACGCTCCGCGCCGATGAAGACGCGCGCAGCCGTAGCATACAAGGCCGGTGACCCTCTCGTGATCGAGGAGGTCGATCTCGAAGGGCCGCGTGCCGGCGAGGTCCTGGTCGAGATCATGGCAACTGGCGTTTGCCACACCG
>JAYVWH010000480.1:0-2083 GCA_043786265.1 Kofleriaceae bacterium
GCGTCCGCCCGAGCGCGTCAGATCGACGAGGAACGCGCGCGTCACGAAGAACGTCCCGTCGAGGTTGACCGCCTGCACGCGCCGCCACTCCGCGTCGGAGATCGCGACGGTTGCCTTGCGCAGTACGGCGCCGGCGTTGTTCACGATGATCTTCGTGGGTGCCATGGTCTGCCGCACGATGTCGGCGGCTCCCCACACGGCCGCGGAATCGGTGACATCGACCGCCATCGCCTGCGCCGTGCCGCCGTAGCTGGTGATCTCGCCGGCCACCTCACGCAGTGCGTTGATGTCCCGCGCCCACAGTGCGACCTCGGCGCCCGACGTCGCGAGGCGGTGAGCGATCGCCCGGCCGATGCCGCGACTCGCTCCGGTCACCACCGCCGTCACCCCCGACAAGGGGCCGTTCACTTCTGCTGGTCCTTCTTCTCGTACTTCTTGAGCTCGGTGGGCTCGTCGTCGCCGAGCTGCTTGCCGCTGCGTTGGGCAGCGACGTCGAGCGGATCGACGAGCGAGTTGTAGGGGAACGGCATCGACACCGACTGGCATTCGAACGCGTTGGAGTTCTGATCGTCCTTGATCGCGAACTTGTAGAGCGGGTCGTTCTTGCCCTCGGTGCCGTTCGTGCAGTTCTTGAGGTTCTCCCAGCCGACGCCCGCGATCTGGGCCCACACGTCGTCGAACTCCGATGGCGTCATCCCGCGCGCGTCTTCCTGGCGCGTGCCCTTGTCATCGACCTTCCAGCGCTTGATCCGCGGTCCGGCTTCGGAGCAGTCCATCTGGACGCCGAGCTCCGAGCCGCCCATGTGGTGCGTCACGGTATAGTTCACCCCGCGATCCTTGCAGGCGAAGCTCTGCATCTCGCGATTCGCCTGCGACTGGCGCGCACCGCAGCCGCCGAGCAATAGCACCAGGGCGAGTGTCACGATCACGAAGCTATGCATAGTCCCCCGCGAGTGAAGCGCGCAGCTCGTCGGAGCCAGTCACGCGCTGGCGATAGTTCGGATGGTCGATCTCGATCTCGAGCGTGGTGCCCGGGTTCTGCAGCGCCGCGAGATCCTCGGGCGTCAGCGGGAACCGCAGATACTGCACCGCCGAGATCTTGTCCTCGGTCGAGCGACCGGGCTCGAACCCCGCGCGAATCGCGTGGCCAGCGAGGTGAAGGATCACGTGCTCGTCGAGACCGACCAGCGCGCGCAGCTCGTCCTTGATCTTGTCGTCCTGCGGCAGCGGCACGAACATGGTCGCGGCGAGCGAGGTGGCCGTCGGCATCAGCTCGTTGGTCAGCGCGATCTCCGCGGCGATCTGATCGTCGGTGGTGAGGTTCTCGAGCCGGCAGATCTCCTCGATCTGCATGGTCATCGTCAGGCGGTTGTCGAACACCAGCTCGACCTTGTCGCCGAGGATCACGCGGCGCGTGCGCTTGATCTCGATGACGCGGTGCCGGTAGTCGTCCCGGATGTGCGTGTAGATCGCGGGACCTTTGATATCCTGACGTGTGATCGGGCGGACCAAGCTCATGAGCACGGTCATCGTACCCCGAAACGGCAAACGGGCGTCCCGCGATGGAACGCCCGCATGGTCGGCATGAGGTGAGCGGTGAGCCGCTTATTTCGTGTTGAGAGCGTCGAGGCCCTTCTGGAACCGGCCGGCGTGTGAACGCTCCGCGCGCGCGAGCGTCTCGAACCACTCCGCGATCTCCTCGAAGCCTTCCTCGCGCGCCGTCTTCGCGAACGCCGGGTACATCTGCGTGTACTCGTAGGTCTCGCCGGCGATCGACGCCTTGAGGTTCTTCGCGCTGTCGCCGATCGGCTCGCCCGTGGCCGGATCACCGACGCGCTTCAGGTAGTCGAGGTGACCATGCGCGTGGCCGGTCTCGCCCTCGGCGGTGTCACGGAACAGGCCTGCCACGTCGGGCTGACCCTCGACGTCGGCGACCTTGGCGAAATAGAGGTAGCGACGGTTCGCCTGCGACTCGCCGGCGAAGGCGTCCTTGAGATTTGCGTGGGTCTTGCTGCCCTTTAGCTCGGCCATGGCGGACTCCTTAGCGTTAGATGAGGGCTTGATACCACCGACTGCCGACGAC
>JAYVWH010000481.1:0-9673 GCA_043786265.1 Kofleriaceae bacterium
CAGTCCGATATCGTCGTCGATTACCTGATCAATTACGGCTCCGAGGAGCAGAAGCAGAAGTGGCTGCCCGAGCTCGCAGCGGGCCGCATGATCGGCTGCTTCGGTCTGACCGAGCCCGATTTCGGTTCGAACCCTTCGGGGATGCTGACCACCGCGACGCGGACGCAGGGCGGCTATCGCATCACTGGTACGAAGCGCTGGATCACGAACGGCTCGGTCGCACACGTCGCGATCATCTGGGCCAAGCTCGACGGCGCGGTCCGCGGGTTCATCGTGCCGACCAAGACGCCCGGCTTCTCCGCGCGGGACATTCACGGCAAGTGGTCGCTGCGGGCCAGCGTCACGAGCGAGCTGGTGCTCGAGGACGTCGAGGTCGGCGAGGACGCGCTCCTGCCGAACGTCACCGGGCTCAAGGGCCCCCTGTCGTGTCTGTCGCAGGCGCGGTTTGGCATCTGCTACGGCGCGGTCGGTGCGGCGATGGCCTGCTACGACGAGGCGCTGTCCTACGCGAAGGATCGCGTGCAGTTCAGCCGGCCGATCGCCGGCTATCAGCTCGTGCAGCGAAAGCTCGTCGACATGGTCGAGGAGATCACGATGGCGCAGCTGCTGTGTTGGCGCATGGGCCGACTCAAGGAGACCGGCAAGCTAACTCCGTCGCAGATCTCGCTCGCCAAGCGCAACAACGTGTCGATGGCGCGCGATATTGCCCGCGACGCGCGCGACATCCTCGGAGCCAACGGCGTGACCGACGACTACCAGTGCGGCCGGCACATGCTGAACCTCGAGAGCGTCTACACGTACGAGGGCACGCACGACATCCACACGCTCGTCGTCGGTCAGGACGTCACGGGGCTCGCTGCATTCGACGGCTAGCATGACGCCCTATCGCCAGGCCGCCGACACCCGCGCACCCGACGTCTTGGTGTGCTCGGGCCTCGATCCGTCCGGCGGTGCGGGCTTCGTCGCAGACATTCGCGTGATCAGCGAGCTCGGCGGCCGGCCGTGCGGCGTGGTCACGGCGCTCACGGTCCAAAACTCGACCGGCGTCGTCGGTTCGCATCCGTGCGATCCCGAGATCGTCGGTCACGAGCTGGCGTTCCTGCTGACGGATATCCAGGTCAAGGCCGTGAAGATCGGGATGATCGGGACAGCCGACGTCGCACGTGCCATCGCCAACGCCCTGCAACTCTCCGATGCGCGCGTGGTCTGGGACCCGGTGATGTATCCATCGCGGGGCGACGCGCCTCTCATCGATGAAGGCTATGCAGACGCCATGATCGCGCTCAGGCCCCATCTCACGCTGGTGACCCCAAACAAGCACGAGCTGTTCATGCTGACCGGTCTGCCGACCGGCTCGCTGTTCATGGCGGAAGGTGCGGCACGCGAGCTCGCGAAACGCCTCGACACGGCGGTGCTCATAAAAGGCGGTCACTTCGGCAGTGACGACAGTATCGATGTGCTGATCCAGCCGAGCGGTTCGCGTGACGAGCTGCCCGGGCGTCGCGTACCCGGCGGCGAGGACGTCCACGGTACCGGCTGCGCGCTGTCGTCAGCGATCGCGGCGTACTTCGCGCACGGTCGCGAGATCGTCGAAGCGTGTACGCTGGCGAAGCAGTATGTCGCCAACCTGATCGAACACCCCGTGCAGCCCGGCCGCGGCGCGACGAGCGTGCGATGAAGGTCGCGCTCACAGGAGCGACAGGGTTCATCGGCGTGCCACTCGTTCGTGCGCTGATCGCGCGGGGCGACGACGTCACCGCACTCGTGCGCGATCCTGCGCGCGCGAAGTCAAAGCTCCCCGAGCGCACGCGGCTCGTCGCAGCAGACCTCGAGACACAGGGACCGTGGTGCGATGCGCTAGACGGCGTCGACGCGGTCGCGAACCTCGCGGGCGAGCCGATCGGTGGGAAGCGCTGGAATGCGCGGCAGAAGCAGATCCTGCGCGACTCCCGCGTCGAGACCACGCGCACGATCGTCGACGCGATCTGCAAGCTCGAACCCGCGCACCGGCCGCGCACCCTGGTCTCGGCGTCGGGCTCCGACTATTACCCGTTCGCGTCGGGTCCCGGCGACTTCGACGACGACGAGGTCACCGAGTCAGATCCGCCTGCGGATAGTTTTCTCGGCCGGCTGTGCCGCGACTGGGAGAAGGAAGCGCTCGCTGCCGAGGCGCATGGAGTGCGCGTCGTGTGCTTGCGCACCGGCCTCGTACTCGGACCGCGCGGCGGTGCGCTCGAGAAGATGGTCACGCCGTTCAAGTTCTTCGCCGGCGGGCGCATCGGCGATGGCCGGCAGTGGGTGTCGTGGATCTCGCTCGACGATGCGGTCGGTGCTTACGTCGCAGCGTTGTCGAACGAATCGTATCGCGGCTCCATCAATATGGTCACCGACTCGACGCGCAACGCGGAGTTCGCGAAGACGCTGGGCCAGGTGATGCACAAGCCGAGCTGGCTACCGGTCCCCGGCTTTGCGGTGAAGGCCGCAGTCGGTGCCGAGCTGGCCGAGTCGATCTTGCACGGGCGCCGCGTCGTGCCGGCGAAGCTGCGCCAGCTTGGTTTCAAGTTCGAACAGCCGCTGCTCGAACAGGCGATCGCCGCGGCGCTGCGCTAGTAGACGAGGCCTCGGGGTGCGACGATGATCCCATGCGTTGGGCCCTATTGCCCGTCTTGCCGCGCTCTCGTTCGCTACGCAGGTTGTGTACGGCGTGTGGGGCAGCAGCGCGTCCGATGTCTACGTCGTCGGTGCCGGTGGCGACAGGCTGTTCGCGTTCGAGGCGACCGGAGACGTTCTGCGGGTCCTCCGCACGGTCACGTGGTGAGCTACTCGAGCTGATACTTCTGCGCGAGCCGGATCAAGTTGCGGCGCGAGACCTTCAGCTCCTCGGCAGCCCGCGTCTTGTTCCCACCGTGGCGGCGCAACGCCGCGCCGATCATCTTGCGCTCGAGCGCTTCGATCGCGGCCGGCAGCGAGCTCTCGTCGATCGCCACGTCCGCTTCGACGGGTGTGTACTGGCGGATGCGTGGCGATAGCAGCGACGGTTCGATCGTAGACGCGTCGCCCGACAGTACGACGAGGCGCTCGATCTCGTTCTCGAGCTCGCGCACGTTGCCGGGCCACGGATACGAGAGCATCTGTGCCTGGCAGTCGGCGGAGAGTCGCTTCGGCCTGCCGTTGCGTCGGTGGCGCGCGAGGAAGTGATCCATCAGCACGGTGACGTCATCGTGGCGCTCGCGCAACGAAGGCAACATCACGTTGATGACGTTGATCCGGTAGAACAGATCCTCGCGGAACTGGCCGGCCGCCACCATCGCGCTGAGATCGCGGTTCGTCGCGGCGAGGATGCGCACGTCGACCTTGCGCGTATCGGTGTCGCCGACACGATTGAATGTGCCCTCCTGCAAGACGCGCAGGACCTTCACTTGCAGTGCGGGCGTCATGTCGCCGATCTCGTCGAGGAAGAACGTACCGAGGTCGGCGGTCTCGAACAGTCCGACCTTGTCGGCGACCGCGCCGGTGAACGCGCCGCGCTTGTGACCAAACAGCTCGGAGTCGAGCAGGTTGTCGTTGAACGCGGAGCAGTTCGTGACGACGAAGCGGTGCTCGCGACGCGGCGATCGATCGTGGATCGCGCGTGCGACCAGCTCCTTGCCGGTGCCGTTCTCGCCTTGGATCAGCACAGTCGAGTCACTCGGTGCGACGCGATCGAGCAGCGCGTAGAGCTCTTGCATCGCGGGCGATGAACCGATGATTCCGGCGTAGGCAGTGCGCCGGCCACCGGCCTCGGCCGCCCCACCATCGCGTTCGCGCAACGCGGCGGCGACATCGAGCGCGGCTTCGCCCAGCATGTGCTCGATCAGGCCGACCTCGGGCGTCGAAAGATCTGGCGCGATCACGGCGAGCCCCGGACCGCTCGCTTCGTCGGCCGCCAGCGGCGCGAACGCGGCCGGCTCGGTCGGTCGTCGCTCGACGAGCGTCAGCTCGAGCCCACGCCGGCGCAGCACGCCGCGAACGTGCCGGAGCACGCGCAGATCGAGCCCTTGCCACCATGGGGATCGCACGACGTGAGTGTGACAAGTCGTCACACCATCGGCAAGGTGCAGCGAACCCTCAATCTGGGAGGTCGACGCACCAGCGGAGGGCGGTGCGGCACTCGAGCCATCCTGCTTCCTCGGCAGTCATGTACGGCGACTCGAGCGTTATCACTTCGAGGTTTTGCTCGACCCCGTATTTCGTGCCGAACGAGCCGGGGCACGGGTAGCCCATGTCGTGCTCGACGGGATAGCCGCAGCGCTCGCTCATCTCTTTCGCGAGCTGCTCGCCGCGTCCGTCCCAGTTCACCATGCGATAGGTCGCATGTACGGAGATGATCCGCTCGGGCTTCACGCGATCGATCAGCGCAATGAGGGCGTGGGTCTCCGGCTGATCCTCGGCGGCGTTGCCAGGGTTGTAGCCGGGGCGCCGCTGTGTGCCCCAGCTCGTCGAGCCGAAGTTACGATTGAGGTCGACGTCGTTGGCGTTGTTGCGCGTGCCCGCGAGGATGCCGTCGGGGCTCAGGCACGGGACGATCCAGGTCTCGCGGCCCGGTGGTCGCTCGACGAGCTCGTCGGCGAGACGCTCGAGCATGAGCTGACTGACCGGCTCGTCGCCATGCATCGCGGCGAACAGGAGCGCCGGCGGCCGCGGCTTCGCGTACGACGGTGCGGTGAATTGAACTGCTTCGATCGGCCGTCCGAGCACGCTCGTGCCGATCACGACCTCGCGCCGCTCGCTCACTCGATCTGCTTGCCGATGACCGTGGCGAGGCCGTAGCCCACGAGCACGGTGTAGACGGTCTCGGGCACCCACTGCACGAGCATGCCCGGTGCGTGGGTGACCACATCGCCGAGGTGGCCTTCGAGCACGAGGCCGATCGCGAACTCGGCGATCGGGAACAGGATCAGCGCCCACGCGATGACCTTCGCGCCGCCGGTGGCGGGACCGGGCATCCATGCGAGCAGCGCGATCACGACGAGGACCACGTGCACGATGTTGAGGATCGGACCGATCTTGGCCTGGCCGGGCAGATCGATCAGACCTTTGAAGACAAGCACGAGCGGGATCTGGCCGCCAACCGGGATGAGCAGTGGCAGCAGCGCGCTCACGACACCGATCGTGACGAGCACGCGCGCTACCATAGACTCCGTGTACTCGTCGCGCACGAGCAGACCGGGGATGAGCGTCACCATCGACAGCATCGGCAGCAAAAACTTCAGCGGCGGGAGGCCGATGATCAAGAACACCGGGGCGAACAGACCGGCGACACCGAGCACGAAGGCGATGATGCCGCGCGGGAACGAGTCCATCGGTATCGCTGCGCACGCGATCGCGATCAGACCGACGGCGGCCCACAGCAGGCCGGGGATCTTCACCACGCCGGCACCTTCGATGATCGTGTCCCAGTTGAAGGCCATCGGGCTGACACGGATCGGGGTCGCGAACGCCACGAGCGCGATCGCGCCCCACACGAGCATCATCAGCTTGAGCGAGTCTTTCCATGGCTCGATGGGCCGACCGGCGCGCGCACCCGCATTCGCGGCGAGGTACGCACCCGCCGTCGGCAACGGCTGCGGCGTCGGCTGCGGCGGCGAGTGAATGCCCATGCCGCCCTGCTGGCCTGGGGCGCCACCGCCAGGTGGCCAGCCTCCAGATTGCTGCGGTTGGCCATAACCTGGCTGCTGCTGTCCGTAAGGCTGCATCGGTTGGCCGTAGCCAGCTTGCGGCGGCTGTGCGTAAGCCTGCTGTTGCGGTGGCTGATAGGCGCCGTAATTTTGTTGCGGCGCAGTCTGCGCGAAGGCGTTGCCCTGCTGCGGTCCGCCGCCCGGCGGCACCATCACGGTCTGCGCGCCCGCAGCGCTCGGCCCCGCGAGGCCGCTCTGCGGCGGGAAGTTTGGTTGCGACGGCGACTGCGCGCGCGGTTGCTCGTAGCCTTGCTGCTGCGGTTGATAACCGCCCTGCTGCTGCGGCTGACCACCGAGCTGATTCATGACGTCGTTGGCCGAGTAGCCAAACGATGTCTTCGCGAGACCCGGTTGCACGGCCGGTGCTGCGGCCTGCTTTGCGCCACAGAACACGCAATGAAGCGCGGCCTCCGGCAGGTCCTTGGCACAGCTAGCGCATTTCTTCACGCATTCCCCCGTCGAAGGTCACGACTATACATTACCCTCGCGCTTGATGGTCAGCCTCGGGGACGTCAAGCGCAGCGCTGCGACGCTGTACGGGCAGGGTCAACATCTCGCCGCCATCCGGCTCTATGACGCGATCGTGGCCGCTGCGCCACTCGATTACGATGCGCGCATTCGCGTAGCGGATTGTGCGCTCGCGATGGGCAACGCCGGTGCCGCCAACGTCTATCGCCAAGTCGCCTGGTACTGCATCAAGGCTGGGCATCCGCTCGCTGCCCTCGTGTGCGCGCGTGTGCTCGAAGCGCATGGCGCGGATTCATCCGACATCGTCGCCTCGCTGATCGTCACATACGGGAGCGAGAGCGAACAGCTCGGCAGGGTCGCGTCACGCATCTCAGTGCCCGCCGACAACATCCAGATCGAGGTCCCCGACGTTCGCCTCGCCGCTCCCGACAACGCGGTCCAGGTCGCGCTCGCCCGCTCGGAGAAGGCGACGGAGGCATTCAAGGAGTATCCGGAATCGCTGCACGCGATCCCGCTGCTCTCGACGATGTCGGAGGCCGCGTTCCGTCGTGTGCTCGGGACGCTGCTGCTGCGCCGGCTCCCGGTCGGGGCGCACGTGATCAAGGAAGGCGAGGCGGGCAACTCGTTCTTCTTCGTCGCCGGTGGCGAGCTCAACGTGTTCGCTACCGATGGCCTCGGCCGCCAGACCCAGCTCGCGCGGCTCGGCGAGAACGCCGTGTTCGGCGAGATGGCCCTCTTGTCGGCCCAACCGCGCACCGCGACGGTCGGGTGCCTCACCGAGGTCGATCTGCTCGAGGTCGGTCGGCAATCGCTCGCGACCCTGGCCGACGAGCTTCCCCTCGTCGCCGAGGCGCTGCACGGGTTCACGCGCGAGCGCCTGCTCGGGAATCTGATGGCGACCGCGCCGCTGTTCAAGCCGTTCACGCGCATGCAGCAGCGCGACCTTCTGCGCCGCTTCACCTCGCACGACGTCGCGCCGGGCACGGTCGTGATCAATGAAGGCGAAGAGGGGCGCGGTCTGTTCGTCGTGTTATCGGGCGAGATGGATGTCTCGCGTCGAACGGCAGACGGCACCGCGGTTCCTCTCGGCGGTCTCAAGACCGGCGACGTGTTCGGCGAGATGTCGCTGGTCCGAAATGCTCGGACGAATGCCACCGTCACCGCGAACCGTAACGCGACCGTTCTATTCCTCGCTCGCGAGGTCGTCTCGCGCATGGTCTCCGGTGTGCCCGAAATCAAAGCGTATCTCGAAGCCTTGGCCGACGACCGCGAGACGGATAACCAGCTCCTCCTCGGCGAGGACGAAACTCCCGCGGACGAGCGAATTCTGATTTAGGCCCTATACTTGCTGTAATGCGCAGCAAGCTCCTGTGGTCCCTCGTCGGTATCGCAACGGCGGTCACCGGCTACACCCACCGTACGCATCTCGATCCGGGTGCCGGCGCCGTGCAAGAGGCGGCCGATGCCGCGATGGCGGCGACCGATCCGGACGACATCCTGATCGATCTCAAGGACAACGCGACCCCGGCGATGATCGCCGCGATCGAGAAGGACCTCGGCATCAAGCTGTCGCTGGTCAGCAACGAGTCGGCCGACGAGCAGTTCTACCGCGCGCATGTCGACCCGTCGCGCCGGGACCTGGTTCTCGCCGCGCTCTCTGCGCGCCCCGAAGTAGAGATCGCCGAGCCCGACGCGATGTTCTCGCTGCTCCCCGGCGAGCAGGAGATCGCGCTTCCGCTCTCCGAGACCCAGCAGCCTGGCTTTCCCAACGATCCGCTCTACGCCAAGCAGTGGCACATGCGGCAGATCGGCATGCCCGAGGCGTGGAAGCTCGCCGACGGTAACGGCGTCACGGTCGCCGTTCTCGATACCGGCGTTGCTTACGAGAACTTCGAGAACTTCAAGCTACTCGAGGACCTCGAGGGCATCACGTTCGTCGATCCGTACGACTTCGTCGGTAACGACACGCACGCGAACGACGACCACGCGCACGGCTCGCACGTCACCGGCACCATCGCGCAGGTCACGAACAACGGCATCGGCGTGGCGGGTGTCGCTCGCAACGTGAAGATCATGCCGCTCAAGGTGCTGTCGGGCTCGGGCTCGGGCTCGGTCGCCGGCATCGCCGACGCGATCCGCTACGCCGCCGACAAGGGCGCGAAGGTCATGAACATGTCGCTCGGCGGCGCGTTCCCGTCGCGTGTTCTAAAAAAGGCGGTCGAGTACGCGCACGCGAAGGGCGTCACCGTCATCTGTGCCGCAGGTAACGAGAGCCGCAACAAGGTCGGCTATCCGGCCGCCTACCCGGGCGCGGTCGCCGTCAGCGCGACGCAGGCCGACGAAGCGATCACGTTCTACTCCAACACCGGCAAGGACATCGACATCGCTGGCCCCGGTGGCAACACGCGTGACTCCAATGGTGGTCGAAGCAACACCGATGGTGGCGTCCTGCAGAACACGATCGCGACGAACAACCCGTCGCGTGCCGAGTACGCCGCGTACATGGGTACGTCGATGGCGTCGCCCCACGTCGCGGGTGTCGCCGCGCTCGTCGTCGGTGAAGGGGTGACCGATCCCGACCAGGTCGAGAAGATCCTGAAGGAGAGCGCGCGCAAGCCCACCAATCAGCAGTTCACCGCCGAGAAGTACGGCGCTGGCATCGTCGACGCGCCGGCCGCGGTTCTCAAGGCTCGCTCGGCCGGTGGCGGCTGGCAGCTTGGTCTCGGCCTCTTGATGGCAGGCGCGGTCGCCGCCTCGGCGCGCAAGAAGGGCCTCGCCGTGAAGCTCGGACCCAGCTATCTCGCCGGTGTCGTCCTCGGCGCCTCGGGCCTGTTCTTCCTGCCGTACATCGCGCCGGCCCTGTCGTCGCTGCCCGTGATCAACGCGCTCACGCACGGCCTGCCGTCGTGGGACCTGTCCCTGCTCGGTCCGTCGGGCCACGGCAACGTGCTGTTCTTCAGTGCCCTCATCCCACTCGCGGCCCTCGCGATCGGTTACGGCGCTCCGAAGGCACGCGCGCCGCTCGCGGGTCTCGCGATCGGTATCGCCGCACACCTGACCTTCTTCGCGGTGGTCCCGATGATCACCCTGCACTACGTACCGGGCATCTTTGGCCTTGCGTCGATCTGGCTCGGCGTCAACGCGGTCGCGTGCGTGCTCCTCGCGCGCCTCGCGCTGCGCCGCTGACCCAAATCTGCAAACGGTAGCGAGGGGGCAGACAGCCCCCTTTCGCACGTCTGGAGCCGGCGGGTCCATATCTCGTGAAAAATGGACTCGTGTTCTCCAGATTGCTTTCTTCGAGAACCCAGACGGCCCAGACGGATCTCGAAGTCGACTTCGTCCTCCCACGGGGAGCGCGGGTTGCACGCCTGGCAACTGCCGGCTGATCAACGCAGGGTAATGATCGGATATGGTGGTACGTGATGAACGGACGGACGAGTCGAGGGGGACTGCTGATCTTGGCCTGCTTTGCGGCAGGCTGCGTGAAG
>JAYVWH010000482.1:0-22377 GCA_043786265.1 Kofleriaceae bacterium
CTCGCCACGTCGAAGTGTTCGATGGCGCCAAGCGCTGCGAGCGCAAGGGCCGCAAGATCGGCCGTCGGGCCGGCGCGATCTAGACCAAGCCGAGCCGTCGAGCCCGGGTTCTACTGCGGTGCAGCCGAACCGGCGTCGGGAGCCGGCATGGCAGCCGACCCGTCGGTTGCGCCAGGCATCGGTGCCGCCGAACCAGTCGCCGCACCATCGGTCGGCGCCGCACTCCCGCTACCCGCACCGGTCTTCTCACGCGACAGCACCCGCGGCGTGGAGTCGTCGTCGTCCTCGGCAGTCGAGATCGTCGCCACGAAGCCGAGCAGGCCACCGACGATCAAGATCACGCCGGCCGTGCTCAGCCACTGCGCCGTGCTCCGGCAGTTGTCGTCGACACCCGCCTTCGACATGTTGTCGCAATCAGCGCCGGTGTTCGCGATCGCCGAAATGGCGATGCCCGCGACAAGCGCGATGCCCTCACCGTACTTCGCATAGGTGCGATGGCGCGCGCTGTTCGGGAAGCAGCCGACGAGCAGCGACATGGACACAGCTAGAGCGACCGCAGCCTTCATTAAGGGCTGTTGTACCCCAACTGCCGGGCGCGCTCGACGGCTAAGACGCGCTTCCTCGGTGCGACGGCGTGCGGCGGCGGTGCGACGGCGGCTGCGTGGTCAGTGCTTCGGCAGGAGGGCCGACCCGATGATCGAGCGATCTGGCTTCTGAGCGAAAGCGATCGCGCCGAGGCCGTGCCAGCTCGCGTCGAGCTTGAGGGTCTGCGTGCCGGTCTTGCCAGCTTTCGCGACGAGGACGAGCTTGCGGACGACGCGGTCACCCGAGAGGGTCGACCCAGCATTCTCGCCGCGCGCGACCACGGTCCGGGTGCCATCCTGCCAGAGCGCGACATAGACATCGGCGCCCGCGGGAGCCGTTGCGTCGACGACGAGCTCCGCGGCGGTCCATCGTGCGGTCGCGGTGATCTTCTGCTGACGCGCGGCTGCCGCGATCGCGCCCTTGATGCGCAGGCCCTGCGAACCCACCATGCCGAGCTTGCCACCGACGACGAGCTCGGGCGTATAGACCTGACGATCCCCGAGCGCTTCGGCGTATTCGCGCTGGCGCTCGGTCCACGCGGGCGACGCGTAGGGATCGGGCCAGCCGAGCTCATCCCAGTAGTCGACATGGAAGGCGAGCGGCGCGACGGTACGACCATCGAGCTTGCCCGTCCGCGCGATGTCATTCAGGAGGGCCTCAGCCGACGGGCACGAGCTGCAACCCTGCGACGTGAACAGCTCGATCACGAGCGGCGCTTCATCAGTGGTCGCGCGGCTGTCGCCGGAGGCAGTCGAGGCGCAGCCAAGGAGCAGGAGCGGCAGGAGGGCTCGCATGGGAGGTCTACGCCGGCCCCGTCGCGCGGTTACGGTCACGAGCCGCGAAGCGCGCGAACGACTTCCTCGCGGACGAGGTCCGCGAGATCCTGGCGCTTGCCGCCGGGCGAGATTGTCGGGACCGAGGAGTGGGGCGCCGGTGCGCACGCGACAACCGGCTTGACGTCACCACCGCTGCTGCCGAGCGAGCGGCCGAGAAGCTTGGCCGCTGTCTCGAGCGCCCGGTCGGCCGCGCGACCGATGCCGGCCTTGGAGCGGGCGGTGAGTAGCGGCTGGATCGCGGAATCGGGAAGGGCCTCGACGCCACCGAGCGGCGCAGCGGCGATCGCGATCTTGGCGAGGTGCTCGACGAGCTCGAGGCGCAGAAGCGCGGTCTCGCAGTCCTTGCCCCAGGCGAGGACACCGTGATTGGCGAGCAGCACGCAATCGACGAGCTCGCACCACGGCGCGAGCGCCTGCTTGGCGGCGTCGCCGGGCTGCGCGTAGGGGAGCTTCGGGATCACGGGGCCGAGCGACACGAGTGCCTCCGCGATGAACGGACGCTCGATCGGGTTCTGCCGGCTCGACGCGATCGCGGTCGCGTAGGGCGGATGGGCGTGGACGATCGCGCCGATATCGGGGCGGCGCTCGTAGATCGTCAGGTGCAGGCCGATCTCGCCGAAGACCTTGCCGGAGCCCTGCACGACACCCTTGCCGTCGACCTCGATCAGATCTTTCTCGGCGACGATACGCTTCGACGTCGCGGTCGGGGTCGCGATGAACCGGTTACCATCGCGCGCGGTGACGTTGCCATCGTGGTTCGCGCACCACCCGGCCGCGTGGAGAAAGCGCGAGGTTTCCGCGATCTGAACGCGGAGCTGCCTCACCCGATCTCCACGTGGTCGACGATGCCGACGATCAGCGAGCGGATCGGGACGATGTCGCCGGCCTTGAGGATCTGTCGCACGCCGGTGCCCTCGGTCAACACGATGACCTTGTCACCAACGCCCGCCTGCACGTTATCGACGGCGACGAAGCTCTGCCCGGTGTCACTGCCGTCCGCATCGAGCGGCTGCACGACGAACAGCGCGCGACCCGCATACGCCGGATGCTTGACCGACGCCCACATCGGGCCGACGACCCGGCAGCACCTCATGATCGCCTCGGTGCATCGACGCCGTCGACGATACCGACGATCGCCGCATCGACCGGAACGAACCACGGATCGCACGCGAGCGCGGCCTCGCGCGAACCGACGAGATAGACCAGATCACCGACGCCGGCCTGCACGCGGTCGATCGCGGCGTGGACGTCACCGATGCGCTTGCCGTTCTCGTCGACCGGCTGCACGAGCAGGATCTTGGTGCCCTCGAGGCCGCTCGCCTTGCGCGTGGCGACGACGGTTCCGGTGACGATGCCCAGGTACATCGGTCCCGACTATAAACCCAAGTCGGGCGTACGATGGTCAGATGGCGCTGGATGATGTGACCAAGCCCCTGGAAGGCTACCTGCTCGGGGACGTCATCGGCACGGGCGGGGTCGGAGAGGTGGTGGCCGCCCATGACCTCCGCGTCGGGCGCGACGTCGCCATCAAGCGCCTGAAGACACCGTCTCCGACCCGGGACGAGACCACCCGATTCCTGCGAGAAGCCCGCATCCAGGCCCGCCTCGACCACCCCGCGATCGCACCCGTCCACGAGCTGGGCCACGACGCGCAGGGACGCCCGTACTTCACGATGAAGCGCCTCGCCGGCGTGACGCTGGCGGTGATGCTGTCGACGCCCGATCCGAACCGCCAGCGGCTGCTTCGCGCATTCGTCGAGGTGCTTCGGGCGATCGACTTCGCGCACGCGCGCGGCGTCGTCCACCGCGACCTCAAGCCGGGCAACATCATGCTTGGCGACTATGGCGACATCTACGTGCTCGACTGGGGCGTCGCGCGTGTCGTCGGCGAATCGGTCGAGGGCGTCAGCGACGACCTCGCGGGCAACGACGTCGAGTCCGGAGATCTGCTGGGAACCCCAGGCTACATGGCGCCCGAGCAGCTCAAGCGACTCGGTGATACGGGCCGCCCGGCGGATGTCTACGCGCTCGGCGCGATCCTGTTCGAAGTGCTCGCCGGCGAGCCGTTGCATCCGCGCGGCCAGCCCGCGATCATGTCGACGGTCAACAACGATGCCGTGATCTCACCGGCGAAGCGCAAGCCCGACCGCAGCATCCCGCCCGAGCTCGATGCGCTGTGCATGTCGATGCTCGCATCGGATCCGACCATTCGTCCGACCGCGCGCCGGATCGCCGAGCGCGTCGAGGCCTACCTCGACGGTGACCGTGACATCGCACGCCGGCGCACGATGGCGGTCGACCTCGTGTGGGTCGCACGTGCCGCGCTCGACGAGGGACGCCGCGCCGACGCCATGCGGTCGGCCGGTCGCGCGCTTGCCCTCGATCCAGAATCGCCTGGTGCGGCCGAGCTCGTGACCTCGCTCGTCCTCGAGCCGCCGAAGAACCCACCGCCAGAGCTCGTCGATGCGCTGCTCGATTCAGATAATCGCGGGGTCCGCCGTCACGCGCGCACCGCGATCGTTGCGTACCTCGCGATCGCATCGTTTCTACCGATCGCCATGTGGAACGGCATCCGCAAGTGGGACGCCGTGCTGGCGGTCTTCGTTGCCGCCTGCGTGATGGCCGCTGGTGCGTTCGCGATCATGCGGCGCCCGCAGCGATCGTTTGCCTGGATGCTCGCCTACGCGGTCGGTAACGTCGTGCTGCTCGCCGCGCTTACGCGCATGGCGGGACCGTTCACGTTCGTCCCCGCGATCACGTGCGTCGTCATCATGTCGGTGATGGCGTATCCAATTTTCATCGAGCGATCCTGGGCGTTGATCGCGATGATCGCGGTCGGGTTCTTGATCCCGATTGTCCTGGAGCTCACAGATGTGGTCGCGCGCACGTGGGAGATCAAGGACGGGCTGCTGATCAGCCATGCGGGCGCGCTCAAGGTCGCCGGCACACCGACACTAGCAATGTTGATCGGCGCGAGCCTTGCGACCATCGTGATCGCCGGGGTTCACGCAGGCAGGATCTATCGGTCGGGTCGCGAGGCAAATCGCCAGCTCGTCATGCAGTCCTGGCACCTGCGCCAGCTCCTGCCGTCGACCGCGGCGTGAGCCTCAGCGGATCCCGACGCCGAGCTTGCTGCGGGTCTGCAGCCAGCGCGGATGACCGATCGCGCGGATCAGATGCTCGACACCGTCGTTGCGCGCCTTCGCACCGGCGACGATTGTCGTCGCATCACCACCGAGCAGCAGCGCCGCGCGGTCCGCGTTGCGCTCGCACACGGTGACGTACGCCGCGTTGTCGAGCGCGTGGACCGGGATCGTGGCGAGCAGCCCTTCGAGCCGCGTACGCAGCTTGACCGGCAGAGCGCCCTTGACCGCCTCGTCGTGTGCACGCTGCACGTCCTCGTCGACGAATGCCGACACCGCCTCCTTGAGCGCGGCTGGCCCGAACAGGCGCACGACTGACGTCAACAGGCGCGTGGCATCGCGCGGCGGCAAGCCGGCGAACGCGAGGTGCTCCGGCTTGGTCAGCTCGACACCGCGCGCGAGCAGCGCACGGATCTCCGCGTCGGGTGGCGGCGAAGCCTCCGTGGTCAGGCGGCGGCCGAGCACGAGTATCGGCGTCGCGGCTGCGACGACCGTGACGTCGTTCGCCATGTCGGCGAAGTACAACATCACGGCGCCTGCACCGAGCGCCGTGGTCAAGCGCGGGAACATCGACACGGCCGGCGCCTTGCTCGCCGATGGCAAGCGCTTGGCGCCCGCACAGCCGGCGCGCGACAGGCCCTCCTCGAGGTCGGGCCAGATCAGCGCGGCCGCCTCGGCGAGCGTTGCCGCGACCGATGCGAGCGGATGCTCGTCGCTGACGAGCAGCGAAGGATCTTCAACGACGTTCTTGTACGGCTCGTCGTCGCGCATCGCGTACGGCTTGTGCGACTGCAAGAACGCGCTCTGATGAACATCGGGGTGGTGACCGCTGGCGATCGCGAGCTCGAGCGTCGCGCGGCACGGATCGGCCTTGTTCTGGCGCCGCATCTCGTCCGCCCACGCCACGAGATCGGGCAGGGCGCCGGTCGCGTAGGTGATCGCGGCGAGGTGATCGGCGACCGCATCGCGGCGCGCAGGTTCGTCGGCTTGCTTCGCGAGGTCGACGAGCAGGCGCCGTGCGCTCGTTGCGCCATCGCTATCGGGCGCGAGCGTGACAGCGCGCTCGAGGGCTGGGATCGCCTGGCGCGTGTCACCGCGCTGCGCACGAGCATGCCCGAGGCGATACGACAGCATCGCGCGATGCGACGTCTGTCCCGGTGCGAATCTGTCGTCCTTTGCCGTCAGGAGACGGGTGAGCATCGCGGCCGCCGCATCGACATCGGCCTGGTCAAATGCGAGCTGCGACGCGAGATCAACCGCGTCGACATCGTACGGATCGGACTCGACTGCACGGTCGGCCGCTTGGCGTGCGCGCACCTTGTCACCGACGGCGACGTAGTCATGCGCTGCGCGCAGGTGACGAGCGGCGCGGTCGGCTGCGGTCGCGCCGAACGCTGCCATCAGCTCCGCGGTGCGAGCGGATCCGGCGAGGTCGTTTGCTTTGTTCTGAATCTCGAGGAGTTTCTCCAGCAGGGGAACGTGCTTCGCGTCGAGCGGTTGCGCCGACGCCACAGCTGCCGCGTAGCAAGTGCGCGCGCGTGATTCGTCACCGAGCATGCGCAGCGACATGTCACCGAGTGCCTCGAACAGCTTGAGCCGTTCGGCCGGATCTTCTGTCGCCGTTGCCTGGCGCGTCAGCAGATCGGCGGCCATCTTGTGGTCGCCTTGCTCCATCGCGATCTCGGCGAGCGCTTGCAGCGCGGGGGCGTAGTTCGGCTTGAGCTCGAGCGCGCGCTCGTACAGCGCGGGCGCCTTCTCGGGACGGAGAGACCGGATCTCGGCGAGCGCGGCGTGATAGAGGCCCTGCGCGACCTCGCTGGGATAGCGGGCGGCATCCTCGTGCGCGGCGAGCGGCGACAAGTGAAGCGCCGATTCGCGCCAGCGCCGCGCCTTGTAGCGGTTCTCACCGAGCGCGAGCTTGATCAGCAGGTGACCGCGGTGCAGCCGGTCGGCAGCGACAAGCGTCTGGAACGCATCGTCATCGCGGCCGAGCTTCTCGTGCGCGGTAGCAAGCCGGCGATGCAGATCGGCGACGAGCGCGCCCGGCGCCGCCGCGAGGGTGGTGCCGGCGAGGATCTCGCGCAGGAACGCCTCGAGATCCGTCCAGCGCTGCGCATCGGCGTAGAAATCCGCGAGCGCGACGACCGCGGGGATATGGTCGGGCACGGTCCCGAGTGCCTCGAGCAGGCGACGCTCGGCGGCGGGCTCGACCCCCGCAGCTCGCGACAGCGCGGCGAGCTGAGTCAGGATGCGTGCCTTCTCGGGCGGCGTCAGCGATTCGTCCTCGAGCTTCTTCTCGAGGATGTGCTGCGCGGCATCGGCATCCCCGCCCTTCTCGGACAGACCCGCGAGCGCCCACGTCGCGTCCGCGTGATACGGACGCAACGCGAGCACGCGCTCATACGCAGCGTGCGCACCGGCGGTATCACCAACACGTTGCTGCAGCACGTCACCAGCGGCCATCAGCGCGGCGATCTTGTTGTCCTCGTCGTTAGCGTTCTCGGCCTCGCGCAGCTTTGCATCGGCGAACGCGCGCGGGTCTTCGTCGGGAGATGCGAGCTGGGCGAGCACGGCGTGGGCCGTCGGATGCTCGGGAACCAGCGCGAGTGCGTGCTCGATCGCCGTGCGCGCGCCTGCCTTGTCCTGCTCGTCGCTACGCAGCTGGGCGAGCCGGATGTAGAGGACGGCGAGGTCGCCGCGGGACGGGCCCTTTGGGGACGCAGGTGCTGCGGCGGGCGGTGGCGTGCTCGGCTTGTTGCGCGCGCCGAGCGGCGAGCCCGTGGGACGGGCTGGACGCTTGGATGCCGCGGGCGCTGCCTCGGGTGGCGCATCCTTCTCGATCTGTGCGAGCTGCTCGGCGAGCTGCGCGATGCGCCCGTCGAGGATTGCGGCGGCCTCGCGCGGCCGGCCGGCCTTTGTGAGTGCGGTGACCATCTGCTCCGCGAGCGCCGGATCGTCGGGCGCGACCGTCCGCGCATGCTTGAGCGCCGCGGCGGCCTCCTCAGGCGAGTCGAGGTGATCCATCAGGACGCTCGCGCGGCGTGCCAGGAGCTGGGCGCGATCGGCCGGCTCGCGCGTCAGTGCGGCGCGGCGGCGTAGTACATCGGAGAGCTCGGTCCAGCGTGCCTGAGACTGGTACAGCTCGTCGAGCTTGCCCCACGCTTCGGTGTCGTCGGGCCACGTCGTGGTCAGCTGGACGTACGACTCGGTCGCACGGTTGGGCTGCTCGAGCTCGTGCCAATACGTTCGTGCGATGCCGTGCAGTGCGGCGCGCGCTTCCTCTGAACCTTCCGCGATCTCGTTGATGCGCTGGAGCGTCTCGATGACTTTTCCCCACCGACCAACGGCGGTGTTGATGACGGCGAGCTGCTGGAGGATCGAGACATCCGCGGGCGACAGCACGCGCAGGCGCTCGAGCGCATCGATCGCGTCGTGCGGGTGCTGCAGCTTCTCCGTGTAGATCACGGACAGCTCGCGCAGCAGCTGCGGGCGCTCGGCTTCGGGCGCGGCAGTGCCCAGGCGCGGATCCGTCCGCTCCTCGAGGGATGCAGCGAGCTCGACCCAGCGGCCCTCGTTGCGATACAGCTCCTCGAGCCGGGCGCGCGCGGGAACATCGTTAGGCAACATGCCGAGGATGCGGCGGAGCTGCGCTTCAGCGTCGCGGGGCTTCTTCTGCTCGTAGCGGATCGTCGCGACCTCCATCAGGAGATCGGCGGCCGCCGTCGCCGAGTCGGCGTTCTCGGCCATGCCTTCGTAGAGGTCCGCGAGGCGGTCCCACGCCTTGTGCTCCTGCGCGACGCGCATGAGGCGTGCGCGAACATCGGCATCACCTTGTGGGGTGCGCCGCGCCTGCGCGAATGCACGCGCGAGAGCGTCGAACGCGCGGGAGATGTCCTTGCCGCCGGTCTCCCACACTTCGGACGCGCGGTAGAGCCACCGCAGGCGTGCGTGCGCGTCGGGCGCGGGCATGCTCTCGTACGCGAGCGCGAGCTCTTCCCATGGCGTCTCGAACGCGCGATTGGGCAGCGACGGCAGCGGTGCGCGGCGCACCGGGGCCTGCGCCTTCTTCGGCAGCGGCGGCGGTGCGCTGACGCGACGCGCGCGTGCACCCGGTCCGATCTGCGGCGGACGCGGCGGCGGTGGCGGCAGCTTCGACCCGCCCGGGGGTGGCGGCGGTGACATGCCAGGGAGCCCGCGTGGCGCTCCAGGCGGGGGGCTTGGCGGCATCGCCATCTTCGCGATGTCGTCGAATCCGAGGTGCATCGTCGCGTTCTCTTGCGCGAAGTCGGTATCGCCCTTGACCGCCATCTTCGCGACGTCGGCCGGCGACAGCGCCATCGTTGCGTTCTGCTTCGCGAGCCCCGGAGGCAATGGAACCTTCTCCCCGCGCTTGATCGCATCGGCCCTGACGGCCATCGATTGCGCGGCCATCTCGACCTCCGCGAGATCGAGCGGCTGGGTCGAATCACCGATGCTGAGTAGCGCTTCGTCGATCGGCTCGGTGGCCGCGCGCGACGGAATGCGCGTGACGTTGGTCGCGGTGATGCCGCCCATCGCACGGCCCGCGGCGGCCAGCGCTTCCACAACCGCACTCTCGTGCTGGACCCACGCGCCCTGGACCTCCGGCTTCGGCGTCTTGTCCACGTCGCGGTACTTGCCGATCACGCGCGCGAGGCGCCACAAGTGCGACGAGGTCTCCGCGTGCTCGGGCGACAGCAGCAGGGCCACCAGGTGCGTGCGGAATGCCCGCGGCGCATCCTTGAGCTGCTCCTCGATCGTCTGGGCCTTGCGGTGCAATAGCTCGACGCGCTTCTCGGTCGTCTGGGCGCGGTCGATCAGCGCGGTATCGACGGCAACGACCTCGTTCCAGGCGCGCGCCTTCGGTGCGAGTGCGAGCAGCAGCACACGCGTGTCCTCGCGATCGGGTCCCCACGAGAACGCAGCAAGCGCGTCGGTGATCGCGGCCTTCGCGTCGTGAACGCGCTCGTCGTGGATCTTCGTGCGTCGCATGTACAGATCGACGCGCTCGTGCGGCGCTGCCGAATCCAGCGCCACGTCGAACGCCTCGATCGTTTGCTTCCAGATCGGCTTCTGGTCGATCTCGGTTGCGAGCCGCTCGATCTCCGCGAGGAGCGTGGTGTCGCGCGGTGCGGCGCCGAGTGCTTCTGCGATCGTCGTCACCGCGCGCGACTTCTCGCCAAGCTTGCGCTCGCACAAAATCGCGAGCTCCTTGGACAGCGCGACGAATCGCTCGGGCTCCGCAGGACCGTTGTCGTCACCGGCCGCGAGCAGCCGCTTCCGCTCGTCGCTGATCACGTCGGACAGCTCTCGCCACAGGCCGTATGCCTCTCCCGCCCGGCGGACATCGGCGAGCGTCTGCTCGTCGGGCGCCTCGTCGTGTGCGCGGCGCCACCAGCGGAATGCGCCCTTGGGATCGGCGAGCTTGTCCGCGGTCGCTGCCGCGATGCGCTGGACGTAGTTGCGCCGCTGCTCGGCGTGCTGCGGCTCGTCTTCCCCGCGCGCCGGAGTGAATCCGGAGCGCTCCATCTCGGGAACTTCGCGGCTCGGCACGCGAGCAAGCGCGCGCTCGAGCATCGCGACGTGCTCCTTCCAGCGTCCGAGCTTGGACAACAGATCCGCAGCGGCGGCGAGCGCCTCTTCTTGTTCGGGATCGAGCTCGAGCACGCGCTTGAACGCTTGGAGCGCGCGCGTCGGATTGCCGAGCCGGTCACGGCAGATGAAGCCGATCTCGAGCCCGCGCGAGATCTTGCGGTCGGGATCCGGCGACAGATACATCTCGCGCTCGGCGATGCGCACGGCACCGTCGAAGTCGCCACGTGCCTCATAGAGCCGGCGCAGCGCGGTGTGCGCTTCGAGATGATTTGGATTGATGTCGCGCAGCAATCCGTCGAGGACCTTGATCGCGTCGCCGGGCGCGCCGAGCTTCTCCTCGAGGATCTGGGCATGCTCCATCGTGAGCGCGGCCGCCTTGTCGTGGTCCTCGGCCAGGTTGTACGAGAGCAGAACCGGAATCTCTCGACCGAGAATGTCGGCGAGCTCCTTCCACTTCGAGTGCGCGCGATACAGCCGGGCGAGCGCGACGAGCGCGTTACGATTGCGCGGCGTCAGCTCGAGGAGACGGTGCCATGCCCTGGTAGCGCGGACGGGATCGTTGATGTGCTGATCCATCACCATCGCGTAGCGCTCGAGCTCGAGGGCGCGCATCGCGGCGTCCGGTGTTCCCGGTTGTGGCAGCGGCCGGCCACCGTCCATGCGCTCGAGGACCTGACAGAGCTCGGGCCAGCGCGCAGCGCGCTCGTAGAGACCGGCGAGCGCCGCCATCGCGTCGGGATCCGACGGCGACGTGCGCAGTGTCTGCTCCCAACGATCGAGCGCGACGACATCGTCCTGGCGATCGCTCGCCATCTTTGCGAGACGGCGCAGCAGCTTCGCGCGCTCCGCCGGGCTTGCCGACGAGGCAGCGTGATACTCGAGCGTCTGCTCGAGGCGTGGGTCGTTCGCCTTCTCGAGCACGCGCTCGAGGCGATCGAGCCCATCGCGATCACCCGGCAACAGCTCGAGCACCGCGCTACACGCGTAGACGACGCCGTCGACATCGGCGAGTCGCGTCTCGTAGATCGTACCGAGGCGGCGCAGCGTGGTGAGACGCTCGGAGCGCTTCGCGACGGGCCACTCCTTCGGCGCGTCGGCAGGCTTGCCCGCCTTGCGCATCGTCTCCTGCATGCGCGTGAGATCGAGGTCGAGCTGGCGGCGCAGCGTGTGCGCGAGGCCAGCGTCGTCGCCCTCTTTCTCGTACAGCTCCGCGAGCGACTTGATCGTCGCATCGTCGTCAGGTGATTCCGCGAGCACCAGCTCGTAGATCTCGATCGCGCGGCGCGGCTCGAGCTGACGCTCGCGGTACGTCTGCGCCATCTTCTTGAGCGACTGCATGCGCGTGACCGGATCCCCGGCGGACGCGACTTCCTGCTCGAGGCTGACCACGAGCTGCTCCCACATCTTCGACCGCGCGGTCAGGCGGCGCAGCGCTTCTGCCACCTTGCTCGAGCCGGGCTCGAGCTCGCTGATCCGCTGCCACGCCTCGATCGACCGCGGGATGTCACCGAGCCGCAGCTCGGCGAGCTGCGCGATCTCCTCGAGCCGGCGCACCTGGTCATCAGGGGCAGCACCGGCCTCGCGTGCGTTGTCGAGCGCGAACTCGTAGAGGTCGATCAGCCCGCGCCAGTCACGACGCTCGCGGAAGTGATCGACGTAGCGCGCGAGCGCTTCCTCGTGAGTCGGTGACACTCCGAGCGCCTGGTGGAGCAGCTCTGCCGCGCGGTCGCGATCGCCGAGGTGCTCGCGCGCGATCGTGGCCAGCTCGAGGAGCTCCGCGACGAGAACGTCGATGTGGACGTTTGGATCCTGGCCCAGCGCGTTGACCTCGGCCTCCATCAGCAGCGAAAGCTTCTCCCACTGCTGATCCTCAGCGAGCAGGTCCTTGAGCTCGCGCGAGACCTTGCTGCCCGGCTGCTCGTACGCGATGAGCTCCGACAGCACCTCGATCAGACCGTCGCGGTTCTTGAGCTGGTTGCGATAGAGCGCCGCCCGACGGCGCAGGACCTCCATGCGGTCCTGCGGCTCGGTGACGACCATGCTGCGGTGGCGCAGGATCCGGTCGAGCTCGTCCCACTGCGAGGTCTCCGAGAGCGCGCTCTCGAGTGCCTGCGACGGTTGCTTCGCGTTTGGATCGACACCGACCGCGCGGCGCAGGTAGTTGATGCCGGTCTGATCGTCACGTGTCGCGAGGCGCTTGCGACCGAGCTCGACGAACAGCTCGCCTGCCTTGTGGCGGCTCTGGCCATCGCGGAAGCCCGGCGTTGCGTAGACTTCGGCAAGCGTCTCGGCGATCTCGCCCGACGAGGGATCGAGCCGCGCAGCCTCTTCGAGGTGATTCGCGGCGGCCTCGAGATCTTTCTTGCGATGCGCGATGCGTCCGAGCTCGAACCGGATCGCGGCCTTGCGCTGCGCGTTGCCTTGCGAGCCGAGGACCTCGAGCTCTGCCTGATATAGCTTGGCGACCATGCCGTCGTCGCCGAGCGACGCGTACAGCGAGCGGGCTGCGTCGAGCGACTCGGTCTTCGCGGGCTCGAGCTTCCATGCTTGCTGGTAGTGCCACAGCGCGCGATCGACGCGGCCAAGGTGATCGTTCCACAGCGCGGCAGCGCGCCGGTGATGAGATGCGCGCCGTGCGATGACCTCGGCCTTGCGGCCCTTGCCGTCGCGCTTGGCCAGCTCCGTCAGCTCGCTCTCGATGATCTCGGCGGCGGCCGCAGGATCGTAGGGCTCGACAATCTCGAGCAGGCGATCGGCTGCGCGCTCGTTGATCGGGTCGAGCTCGAGCGCCGTGCGCAGATACTCGATCGCGGTAGCGGTCTCGCCGAGCACGGCCATCGCTTCACCAGCCTCGGACCACGCGTCCGCGGCGCGATGTGGATCACGTTCGTGTTGCGCCCAGGTCGCGCACACGTCGGCAAGCAGCTCGCCGCGGCCAGCGTCGCGCAGCTCTTGCCGTAGCGCTGCAAAGCCTTTGGCCTCCGGCTGTTGCCGGAACACCAGAACTTTGGCTTCCAGAGGGTCCACCGGGGCGGAAGGCTGGGTCGAGAAGGTGTCGTCAGCCATGCTCGGTCGTCGACGATACCATGGTGGTAACGCGGGGTTGGCGGCCGGGGGGCCAATCCGCTACCCCAGTTGCGACTCGATGGGATCTTGAATTCGCATAGTGCGATACTGGCCGGGTGATGGTGCGCCCTGCGCACCATGAACAACTTCACGCCAATCTCTGCTCTCATCGGCGGCGCGCTGATCGCGCTGTCGCTCGCGATCATGCTGATCACGACCGGCCGTATCACCGGTCTGTCTGGACTGTTCGCCGGATTTCTGCGCGGCACGGCGGGTGACTGGGCATGGCGTGCGTACTTCGTCGCCGGGATGTTCGTCGTCGGTGGGGTGTTCCGCGTGCTCGAGCCCTCGACGTTCGATCGCGCGGCGCGCGTCCCGCTGTGGCTCGTAGCGATCTCAGGCGTGCTCGTCGGCGTAGGCACACGCGCGAGCAACGGCTGCACGAGCGGTCATGGCCTGTGCGGGATGAGCCGGCTGTCGAAGCGATCGATCATCGCGACGATCACCTTCTTTGGCGTCGGCGTGGTGACGGCCACGGTGATCGGCACCGTGCTGAGGAGCCACTGATGGGCGCGCTCATTCCGCTGCTGTGCGGTGCGCTGTTTGGCGCGGGCGTCTGCATCTCGGGCATGGTGCGCCCGTCGAAGGTTCTCGCGTTCCTCGATTTCGGTGGCGCGTGGGATGCGAGCTTGCTGCTGGTCATGAGCGCGGCGCTGCTGCTTAATGTCGTCGCATGGCAGCTCGTCAAGCGCGCACGTGCACCGCGGTTCGGCACCGCGTTTCCGGGACCGCCATCGTCGATCATCGATGCGCGGCTCATCGGCGGCGCGGTCTTGTTCGGAATTGGCTGGGGCATCTCGGGCTACTGCCCGGGGCCTGCGATCCTGTCGACGCTATCGGGTGCGACGTCGTCGCTGGTGTTCGTCGGCGCGGTCGCGATCTCGATGGTCGTCTACGACCGCATGGCGCAGCGAAACGTTGCAAGGGTCGGCTTTGCCGGCCCGCGCAGCGGCGCCGAAGGCGGCGCGCAGTCGATCGACGGTTAGCCCGCGTGGTCGCCGTTATCGACAATCGCGTACGGCCACGAGTCGATCGTGGCCTTGAGCGGTGACATGCCAGGAACGGGCGGCACCGTCTGGCGGCGCTGCCGCGGCTCCCGCTTGGCCTGTGCGCGCTGCAGTCCGCAACGGTCGAGCACGAACTCGACGGCACGCACGCGCTCCTGCATCGACACGCTCTCGAGCGGCAGGTAGCTCAGGCCGTGCTGCTCGAGCATCAGCTTGACCATGCCGTCGATGCGCAGCACCGAGTCCCACGACACGCCGGCGCGCACGCCGTCTTCCTTGAGCAGCGACTGATGCGGGCGGAGGAAGAACACGATGCCCTCCTTGACCCACTTCATGTAATCGACGAATCGCTGGTCGTTCATCATCGCGAACGCGTTCGTGGTGTGCTCGGCAACGTAGGCGAGGTTGTCGAACGCGCGGTCGGAGACGAACCTGCCGTCGTGCATGCGCTCGACCGCGATCTGCCGCGCGAACACGCGCTCCTGGTACTCCTCGACCAGGTCCATATCGGTGCGCAGGGCATCGAGGCCGGTCTCCATCTCGGCAAGCACGGCGCGGGCGACCTCGCTGATCATCGGCAGTCCGTAGCGCCGGCTGACGTAGCGACACAGCGTGGTCTTACCGGTGGCGTGGCTCCCGACGAAGTAGATCCGCATCGCCCATCGATCTAGTGCATCCCCCTGACATCGGAACGCTACGGGCAGCTGATCGCGTAGACATCGGCGCCGAAGGTCGCGAAAACGTGGGAGCCCGCGACCTCGAACGCGTCCGGGGCGCTCGCGGGCAGGCCGGCCGGTCAGCGGGACCGAGACCCCATCGAGGCGCATGATCGCGAGCTGGTTGGTCCCGTCGCGGTACGCGATCAGGTTCTGCCCGCCGACCTGGAACAGCACGCCTCATCGTCCCGCATCGCCTGCAGGCGTGCGAGCGACATGTTCAATATAGACGTTGCGCGTCGCAGCGCAGCTGCCGCATGTGAAGTGGAGCACGAGCAGATCCAGGTCTCCGTAGCGCACTGCATCGTCGAAGCCGCCGGTCATCACCGCGTGACACGCCGCGCAGCGCTGTGTGATCCGAAGATTCGCGATCTGGGCATCGCGCACGCGTAGCGCTGTCGCCGGAGCTTCACCGGCGCCGTGACTGAGCAGCACCTTGCGCTCGCGCTCCTTGTCCGCCTCGATCTCCTCGGGCTTCTTGAGCGCACCGATCCAGCGATCGATTCCGATCCCGATCCCGATTATCGCACCGACGATGCCGATCGTGCCGAGCACGACGAGCATCAGGGCGCTACCAGATCACGGGTGATGCTCGCGACATCGGGGCAGCCGCACAGCGCCATCGCGAGATCGAGCTCGCGCCGCAGGATCCCGAGCGCCGTCACGACACCCTCGCGTCCGTTCGCGGCCAGGCCCCACAGCACCGGCCGTCCAACGAGCACCGCGCGCGCACCGAGGGCGAGTGCCTTGATGACGTCAGCACCGCGGCGCACGCCGCCGTCCAGGAGAACTTCACCCCGACCCGCGACGGCATCGACGATGCGCGCGAGTACGTCGATCGTCGCGGGCGATGCATCGAGCTGGCGACCGCCGTGATTGGACACGACCACGCCCGCCGCTCCGGCGTCGATCGCGCGCTTCGCATCGTCGGCGCGCACGATGCCTTTGACGAGCAGCGGCAGCTTCGTGAGCGAGCGCAACCAGTCGACCGCGGCCCAGGTCAGCGTTGGATCGAGGAGGTCGGCGACGTACGCGGCGAGCCCGGAGTCGCCGGTCTGTCCCGGCAGGCGCGCGTAACCCGCGGGATACAAATTTTCGATCGCGAGATGCGGTGGCAGCGCAAAGCCATTGCGGACATCGCGCTCGCGGCGGCCGAGCAGTGGCGCATCGACGGTGAGCACGAGCGCCTTCGCACCTGCGGCCTCGACGCGGCGCACGAGCGCCTCGGTTGCGCCGCGATCGCGATAGACGTAGAGCTGGAACCACACCGGGCCAGTCGCCGCTGCGGTGACTTGCTCGACCGCTGTGTTCGACAGTGTCGAAAGCGTGAAGATCGTCCCCGCATCACCAGCGGCGCGAACACTCGCGAGCTCGCCGTCCTTGTGCGCGAGCCGGTGAAACGCGGTAGGCGCGACGAGGATCGGCATCGACGTGCGCTGCCCGAGCACCGTGGTCTCGAGCGAACGATTCGCGACGTCGACGAGCACGCGGTAGTAAAGCTTGATCTCGGCGAAGGCATCGACGTTGCGCCGTACGCACACTTCGTCATCGGCGCCACTCGCGTAGTAGTCCCACGCCATCTGCGGCAGGCGCGCACGCGCGAGCTGCTCGAGATCGTGCAGGTTGAGCGGCTCCACGTTAGGCCTGATGCGGTTCGACGCGAACCTCGACCGAGAGCGTCTCGCCGGTCGCGTCGCCGACAAAGATCGTTCCGCTCGTTGGCGTCGCGTCGATGTAGTTACGGCCAACGGCGACGCGCACGTGCTCGGTCTGCGTCAGCGTGCCGTTCGTCGGGTCAAAGCCCTTCCATCCGATCTGGGGCAGATAGAGCTGGATCCACGCGTGCGACGCCTCGCCCTGCGCGGTGTTGGTCGCCTTCGGACCGGTGTACACGTAGCCACACACGTAGCGCGCCGGGACACCGAGCAGACGCGCCATGCAGATGAACACGTTCGTGAAGTCCTGGCATACGCCGCGACGGTTGACGTAGACCTCGAACGGCGTCGTGAACAAGTTCGTCGAGCCCTGAACGTACTTGTACTCCTTGTGGATCGTCTGGTTGATCTCGAGGAGCGTATCGAGCAGGTCGAAGTCGTTGCGCCGCACGAAGCTCATCGCGTAGTCGGCAAGCTCGTCGAGCTGTGTCTCGGGCAGCTCGAACGGCAGCAGGTAAGGATCGAGCACCTGGCGCTGCCACGGCATCCACACCAGCGGAATGGTTGACTTGACCCTGAGGTGACCAAAGCCGAGCGGGTCGACATCGAGCACCTCGACGACGCTCTTGGCCTCGATGATCATCTCCGTGAACGGCGACTCGACGATCACGCGACGCACGCGGTTGCCGAACACGTCCTCGTAGTCTCGGCTCGCCGCCGGCACGCTGATGTTGATCTCGTGCTTGAGCACGTTCTGTAGCCGGTCGTGGATCGGCGTCAGCCGGAACACGTGCTGGGAACGCTCGATCGCCTTCGGGTAGCGGTAGACCGAGCGATGCGTGATGTCGTAAATGCGCGGCTCGGCCTTCGTGGGCATCCGCGTGCGACGAGGCGTATCGACGATCCCTCCGCTCGAGCGCTCTTGCGTGATCGCCCCCTCGCGGATCACGAGTACCGTTCCCGGCGCGAGCTGGCGCCACGTGAGGGCTTGCGCGGCATCGCCGTCGCGCGGCAGCTGCGGCTCGGTCGAGATCACGATGCCCTTGCGCGACTTCGCGCCACGCTTGGTGAGGTCGACGCCCAGATCGTCGTCGCCAAACGCGATGCGACCGTATGGCGGGTGCAGCTCGCCGATCCACAGCGGCTCCCCGCGGCGATCGGCGTGTACGAGCAGGTCGCGCCCATCGGTGAGACACATCGTCAGGCCGCCGATGGCGTTGTACTCGTTGAGCCAGCTGATGATCGTGTCGAGGTTGGCGTCGGCGAGGCTGCGCCACTTCTGCTCGACGCACCGGTTGAGGAGCTGGCAGAACAGCTGCTCGGTATCGGTCGAACCGACGGGCTCGAACGGGCCCGCGACATCGGGGAGTCGCTGGTCGAGGCTGCCGGCGTGGCCGATCAGCCAGTCACGCTTGCCCCACGTACGCGAGAACGGCTGCGTGTTGGCATCGCTCAGTGCGCCCCAGGTGGCGTGCCGGATATGGAGCATGAACAGGCTCGATGCGACCTGCTCCCATGCGAGCGCGAGCTGGCTGCGCATCGATGCCTGCGGCGGTGCAGGCTCCTTGAGGATCGCAGCGGTCGGTTCGCCGGCGGGGTAATAGCCGAGGCCCCAACCGTCAGGCAGCGTGCGTCCCGATTCGAGGCAATGCAGCGTGAACGACGGTGCCAGCTCGCCCTCGAACGACATCGCGAGCAGGTTGGGCATCCGTGCTGACTGTACTCGGTCCCGACGATCGCGTCAGCCTGCTCCGAGCAGCTCCTTGCCGAGCGTGCCGCAGATCGCATGAACTTCATCAACGACGTGCGTCAGGAGATCGTGAACGCTCGCGCCGACGAGAGGATCCTTGATGCGAGCGTCGACCCAGGTATCGAGCACGCGCAGCTGCTCGAGCGACACGCCGCCCGGCAACGCGTCCGCATCCGGTGGCCGGATCACGGCAAGCCGGTCATACGCGGAGCGGACGCAGTAGGCGATCGAGCGCGGGAACGCGCGCTCGGAGATCAGAAAGCGCGCGACTGCTTCGCTCGAGATCCGACCGGCCGAGCGCTTCATGTACGCCTCCGAACCCGACAACGCACGCAGCAGCGTGAGCCACACCGCGGTCTCGATGATCTCGTTGCGCTCGGTGAGATTCGCGAACGCATGGTGGTGCACGTCGAGCATGCGCGCCGTTTGGCTCACGCGCTCGAGCAGGACACCGAGCCACACGAAGTCGAGAGGCTCGTCGTGGAGCATCGTCGAGCGCAGTAGGCCCAGTGTCAGCTGCGTCGAGCGACGCACCTGGTGATAGAAGGCATCGCGCTGCTGTGCGTACAACGCCTGGGTATCGGGGCTCGTGCTCCACAGGTGTAGCTCGTTGACGGCCTCCCATGCTTCGAGCGAGAGGACCTCGCGGATCATCTGCGCGTTCCAGCGGGCGCCGCCGATCGAACGTGCCAGCGAGACGCCGTTGTCCTGGTCCCACACCATGAAGCGCTGGACGAGCTCGGCATCACCCCACGCATGGTGATCGTCCTGATCCTCCGCAACCCGCGTGCGGAACTCGTCCTCCTCGCCCGCGACGACAAGGATCGGCCGCCACACCTGCGCGGGCGGTAATTCCCCGTCGAGCCCGAGGCTCATCGTGGCCGACAGCGCGCGGGCGGTGGCCTCGGCGCGCTCGACGTAGCGGCCAAACCAGAAGCAGTGATCGGCGACGCGAGAGATCATGGTGCTGCGTCCTTCATCACCCAGGTGTCTTTGCTGCCGCCACCCTGCGACGAGTTGACGACATAGCTGCCGTCGACGAGGGCGACGCGCGTGAGCCCGCCGGGCAACACCCACGAGCCCGAGCGCGACGTGAGGATGTAGGGACGCAGATCGACACGCCGTGGCTCGACGCGGTGACGTTCGCCGATCCAGGTCGGGCAGCTCGACAGCTCGACGCGATGCTGCGCGATGTATCGGCGCGGCTCGGCGATGATCCGGCGGCGGAACTCGTCGCGCTGTTCGGCGGTCGATTGCGGTCCCATCAACATGCCGTAGCCGCCGGCCTCGTCGACCGCCTTGACGACCATCTCGCCGAGATGTTCGAGCACGTACTGACGATCATCATCCCGCAGGCACACGAACGTCTTGACCTGCTCGAGCAAGGCCTCCTCGCCGAGATAGAACTTCACCATCTCGGGGACAAAGGGGTAGATCGCTTTGTCGTCGGCGACACCGTTGCCGGGTGCATTGGCCAGCGCGACGTTGCCCGCTGCGTACGCCCGCATCAGGCCGCGAACACCGAGCGTGCTGTCAGCTCGGAACACGTCGGGATCGAGGAACGCCTCGTCCGTGCGGCGGTAGATCACGTCGACACGGCGCGGGCCGCGGGTGGTGCGGCAGAACACGGTGTCCTGATCGACGAACAGGTCCGGCGCTTGGACGAGCTCGAGGCCCATCGTGCGCGCGAGAAAGCTGTGCTCGAAGTACGCCGAGTTGAAGGGACCGGGCGTGAGCACGACCGCGTTCGTTTCGCCTTCGTGGGGCCCCGCGAGATTGATGACGCCGCTGTTGCCACCAAGCCCGGTGCGACGGGTCGGGGACACCGAGCGCAACGCTTCAGCCAGACGCGTCGGATAGTGATCGACGCGATGCACGCGCGCGGCGTCGAACACGCGCGGGAACATCCGCTTGCTGATCTGGCGATTCTCGAGCACGTAGCTCACGCCTGACGGCGTCCGCAGGTTGTCCTCGAGAACGCGCCACGTTCCGGCCGGATCGCGGATCAGGTCGATGCCCGAGATGTGAATGCGGACGCCGCCGGGTGGCTTGAGGCCGCGCAGCATCGGGTGGTACGCGGTGGCACCGGCGAGCATCTCGGCGGGCACGATCCCAGCCGCGACGATCTTCTGCTCGCCGTAGATGTCGTCGAGAAACATCCCGAGTGCGCGCAGGCGCTGCTGCAGACCGCGTTCGAGCCTCGTCCAGTCCGCGTGTGCGATCAGCCGCGGCAGCAGGCAGAACGGAAAGATCTTCTCGGTGCCACGCGCATCGCCGTAGACCGAGAACGTGACGCCCTGCTGCAGCAATGCGCGCTCGGCGAGCGCTTGTGCCTTCGCGAGGTCCTCCTTTGCGATTGCATCGAGCAACCGTGCAACACGCGCGAACGGCGGCCGGGGTGCGCCGGCCTCGAACATCTCGTCGAAGGTCCCGTCCAGTGCCGGGTACTTCTCGAACAACCGGCCAGGACCTGGGCCCTGGCTCTGGCTCTGGAACATGGCCCATCGTAACGCAGCGGGCGGCGCTCAGGACCCAGCGGGTGCCGACGCACGCAGTGTCAGGTCGCGGACCTGACCGAGGCCATTCTCGAGAACGTCGAGCTTGACCTCGCCGTCCTCTCCAGGTGCAGCGGTCAGCCAAACGGTTCCGCCCCACGGCAGCGCGACGCAGGCCTGCAGCACGAGCTCCATCAGCATGTGCTCGAGTACTGCCGGCACACACTGCACCGCAAGCGTATCCGCGGCGACCATCGGAACCAGCTCGATGTAGTCGGGAACAAATGGACGTAGCTGCGCGACGGCGAGCGGCAGCCACTCGCGCAGATCGATCGACTCGACGCCACGCCGGGACGGTCCCGACTCGCCGGCGCGCAAGTGATGAGCGAGCGTGGTCGGGCACGCTTGCTGCGTGTCGCGCTCGAACGCGAGGTACTTCGTGCGCGCGGTCAGGCGGGTCAAGCTGGTGCGTGGCTCGTCGCGACGGGCTCCCATCACACCCAGCTTGCGGACGAGCTCGTCGACCGTGGTGATCGCGAGGACCGGACATGCGTGGGCCTCTGCGACGATGTCGAGAGACGCGATCTCCCACATCGGTAGGTCGCCCGTGACCACGAGGTCGATCGGCTCGCACGCGATCAGCATGCGGCTGTCGGCCAGGCCTGCGGCCTGCGCGTGGACCTCGATGCCGGGGAGCTCGCAGATCGCATCGACGATGTCTGCACGGCGCTGGTCACCACACTCGACGACGAGGATCTTCATCGCTCAATTGGACGGTGAGTCATGCCGAATGACTCGTCCAGTCTCGGCGGATCTTGATGTCCTCGTTTGTCCTACGCGCAAAGGCTGCGCGACTGCTGCGCTACTGCTGCGCAACTGCTGCGTTGCCAGGGCCTAGAACATCGATCGGTTTGAAAGCGATTTCGCGACCTGCGTGCGAAGCTGCTGTTGGAGCTCGTTCTTGGCGATTGCCACCGAGCGCCGTAATCAGTCGTCGTCGTCGTCGTCGAACAGCGCGCCGACGCGGAGTTCGATCGCGTCGAACGGTTCGGCGCGGACGCGCTCGCTCGCATCCGCGGTTAGCACCTCGAGGTACCCGTCCGCGGCCCAGCGCGAGACGCTGAGCGTCTGTTCGATCGGATCGACGATCGAGTAATGGCCGACGCGGTGGTGGTGGTACGCGCGCTTCTTCTTCACGAGATCGTTGCGCCGATTGCTCGACAGGATCTCGCATATACAGTCCGGATGCACCGGGATCGGGACCTGATCGGGTGGGCTCGCGAGTCGCTCGAGTCGCCAGCCGGCGACGTCCGGACGCACCACGAGCGTCTCCGAGAGGAGGATCTCGACCTCCGTCGCGAACCACCACCCACCTGGCCATCGGCCGCCCGGGCGACGATCGTAGGGGCCGAGGCGGCGAGACAACCGGAGCTGCGCCCGCCCGTGTTTCC
>JAYVWH010000483.1:0-7077 GCA_043786265.1 Kofleriaceae bacterium
CTCCTCATCGACGCCCGCACCGAGCTTGGGGAACAGCGCGTCCGCATCGTCCGCGACCTCCTTGCCCGCCTCCAGCTTCGCCTCGATCTGCTCGAGCACTGCGCGCCTGTCACTCATGGGAGCGCCACGATAGTCAGCCGCACGCCCCGATGATAGGGAGATGATAGGGAGACGGCGCTGTTAGAGTCCGCTGGAGCCGGCGAGAAGTCGCCGCTACTGCTGCTTCTGCATGATCACGAGATCGCCGAGCCCCATCTCCTGCACGGCCAGCGTGACCAGACCGATCGACACGTTGTCACCGATGTCGACAATCACGACCTCACCGAGGGTCCGCGCCGGGAACCGGCGGTCATCCTGGCCGACCGTGTTCTTGCTCTGCTTCGGTAGTGCGTCACCGCGCCGCACGACGAACAGGCGGTTGCCGATCTCGATGCCCGACTTCTTGCCGAGATCGATGAACACGACCTCGCCTCGCCCGATCAGCTGATCCTTGGTGAGCATCGCGACGATCGTGCCCTGCGCATCGACCTTTGGCGGCACCGGCGTGACGTTCTTGAACTGCTTGAGCAGCGGGCCGACCTTGTCGCCACGCTCGATCTCCTGGTTCGCCTCGACGATCACGCCACGCGCACGCTTGTCCTGCTTGACGCTCGCGACCTCGAGCGTGCCGATGATCTTCACGTAGGAACCGACGCTCTTGCCGTCCTTCTTGACGTTGTTGTCGGGGCGATAGATCGAGTAGCGCTGGCCGACCTTCGGCGGGTTGTTCGCCGGATAGCTCAGATACACGGAGTCGCCGGTAGTGAACAGGACTTTCTCGTCGACACCACCGTCGACGCGGATCGACTTGTCGAGATCCGTCTTCTCGACGAACGCCGTCTGCTTGAGGCCGACGTTGCGGTTCTGTGAGGGCGCCGGGAGGTTATCGACCTGCGGTTCACCGCCGCCGTTGTCGGGCGGCGTCTCGGCAGTCTGCTGTTGATCGAACACGCCCTTGGGCAGCAGCCGAACGAGATCGCCCGGGTAGATCCAGTGGGGATTCGTGATCGCCGGGTTGTAGGACCAGATCTTGGGCCACTGCCACGGCTCGCTGAAGTAGTAGGTCGAGATGTCCCACAGCGTGTCGCCCTTGCGTACGACGTGGAGCTCGGGCGTCGGTCCCGAGTTAACGGTGATCGGCTCGTCTTCGGGAACATCGGCACTGCCGGTGTCGCCACCATAGTAGCCGCCCGCATCCTTGGGCTTGGTCGGGTCGTAGGTGACCTTGCCGTCCGGACCAACGACGATCACGTTCGGGGCCGCCGGCGCAGCGGGCTTGGATGCTGGCGGCGGCGCGGCTTGGCGCGACGTATCGCTTCCCGGGTCGACGGTTCGCGGCGCATCGGTCGTGGGATTGGTCGGCACCTGCGCGTACGCGGCCGCCGGCCCCCCAATGATGAGCGCGAGCAGTACTTTTCTCACGGCGTCTCCAGTCGCTTCGACGCGAGCATAGCGGGCTCGGTCTTCGGATAAAGGTTCACGACTTGCTCGAGCACTGCGCGAGCCTTCTCGGACTGGCCGAGTGCCGAGTAGCAGTAACCGACTTTCAGCAGCGCGTCCGGCACCTTGTTCCCTCGTGGATAGGTCTCGATCGTAGCGCGGAACTCGACCAGTGCATGCTGGTAGTCCTTGTGGGCGTAGAACGCCTCCCCGAGCCAGTATTGTGCGTTATCCGCGTACTCGTGCCGCGGATACTTCTCGAGGAACGAGCGCAACGCCCCGACAGCTTCGTCCTTGCCGCCCGACTTGACGAGCTCGACCGCGGCGCGGTAATCGGCGTTCGCCGCCTCATTATTCGCATCGGTGCGTACCGGCATCTTCGACACGCGCGCGGCTGTCGTCGACCGTCGCTCGGGGCGCTCGGGTTCGACGCTCGCGACGCGGCGAGGCGGCGCTTCGCTGCGCGACGGCTCGTAGCCGCGGCTGTCGTCGACAACCGCTGCCTTCCCGAGCGCGGCATCACCTTCATAGACGATCTCGCTCCCGTCATCGGCGATGCCGACGACGCGCGGCGAGTCCGCAGACGTGGGCGGCGCGACCACTTCGACCGGCAGCTGCGGCACCGCTTCGTTGCGGGCGGCCGGCGCTTTTGTCTTGTCGAGTGCGAGCTGATTCTCGAGATCGCGGATCTTGCGATCTTGGATCCGCCGATCGGCTCTCATCTCCGCCACGGACGTCGTGAGGCGCTTGTTGTCTTCGCGTAGTGCGGTCATCGGGGTGGCACACCCGACGCTCGCGAGGACGACCCACAGGGCATGGCGAGTAATTGTCACAGCCATAAAATCGTAGGCCCTCGCCGCACAGCGAGCAAAGTTTCCGTCTCGGAACGCTGCGATCAGTACACACGCTTCGATATGTGCCTATCGAATCGGGACTACGCGGCGAGCGACGATGCGATCTCGAACAGGTCCGTCATCGCGAGCAAGTGGCGCACGCCCGCGTCGGCGATTGCTTCGCTTGCGCGGCCACCGCACACGACCGTCACGGCGCGTGGCAGCGACAGCGCCCACTTCGCGATCGCCTTTGCTCGCGCTGTCGTCATCGGAGCACTCGCACTGATCCAGACCAAGCGCGGCTTGTGGACCGTCACCGCGTGCTGGAGCGCCTGGACCGGCGTATCGGCACCGAGGTTCATCGTTCGCATGCCGGCGGCCGCGATCACGGTCGCTGCCATGAACGACGGCAACAGATACGGGTCGTCCTCCGGGGTTCCGCCGATTGCGAGCGGTGCATTTGCCGGTGGGTCGAACGTGCCGCGCAGGTGCGCGAGCGCCTGCAGACAGACATCGGTCCCCCGATGCTCGAGGAACACGCCCGCCTCGTCGTGTGTCCACAGCTCGCCGAGAGAATGCATCGCGAGCTTGACGGCTCCGTCGCACAGCGAAGCGATCGAGAGCCCTGACAGATAGCGGCCGAGCAGCCACCCGCGTGCTCCGACAACATCGCCCTCGACGAGATAATCGAGCAGCTGATCGCCGCCACGCTGATGAGCAATGGCGATCTCGGGCATGTCGAGTAGCTCGGGCCGCGCGACCGGTGCCCCCGACTCGCGGACGAAGCGCACGGCCTCAGCGAGCGCGATCTTGCGGTGACCACCATCGGTCTTGCGCGCTTCGATCTTGCCGGAGTCGACCCATCGCTTGAGCGACGACTCGCTTACGCCGAGGGCCTCGGCGAGCTCGCGCGGCGATAGCAAACGCATCCCCTTCACTGATGCTGCCGGGTCCAAAGGGTTACGAGGCCAGCCATTTCCATCGAACACACAATCTAGCGGGAAAGGGCTTGCGGTGAACGTTTTATCGTCCATATTGAACGTTATGGATGTTTTGAACGATAAATCGTTCCTGGTGTCATTCACCCCGGATGACCGTGGCTTCGTCTATGCGGTGGCCCGCCGGATCGTGGGATCCGCCGAGGAAGCCGAGGACGTTACGCAGGACACGCTGCTGACGGCGTACCGCCACCGCGACGCCTTCCGCGGCGAGTCCCGCTACCGGACGTGGCTCTACAGGATCGCGTTCACGACCGCGCTCGGATACCTGCGCAAGCGCGGCCGCTCGCGCGAGGCCGTCGCTGCGAACGACGAGGTGCTCGCGAACCTCATGCCGGACGGAGCGCCGTCCGCGGAGTCGCAGCTGATCGAGGTCGAGATGGCGTTGATCCTGGCGGGCGAGGTCGCCAAGCTCGCCCCGCCCTATCGCGATGTGCTGCTCGCGCGTGCGAACGCGACCGAGCCGGAGGTCGCGGAGCGGCTTGGCCTCAGTCTCGCAAACGTGAAAGTCCGTGCGCACCGTGCACGCAAGCAGCTTCGCGAGGCGCTCGCGGACGTGATCTGACGTGCGTGCTGCCCCCCACGTAACCGTATTCGGCTCGAGACATCGAAGGTTCTAATGAACGACCACGTCGATTACGCGCTCGTCGGCGGCGGCCTGCAGAATGCCCTGATCGCTCTCGCTGTGCGTGCCCGTCAGCCAGCGGCGCGGATCACGATGATCGAGCGAGGTCCTGCGCCGGGCGGCAATCACACCTGGTGTTTCCACGCCGGTGATGTCACGGAAGCACAGGCCTGGGTGGCCCCGCTTGTCGTGTCGCACTGGCCGGGATACGACGTGGCGTTCCCGTCGTTCTCGCGCACGCTCACCTCGTCGTATCACCGTGTGACATCGGGGCGCGTCGCCGAATGCGTAGCGCGTGCGCTCGCCGTGGAGGGGAGTGAGCTCCTCGTTCACACGACTGCGCAGGAAGTAGCTGCGGATCATGTAGTCGTGCGCGATGCGACCGGCGCGACCCGATCGATCCGTGCGGGCGCCGTGATCGATGCGCGCGGCCCGGATCGCGCGAACGAGCGAGACTGTGGGTGGCAAAAGTTCGTCGGGCATGAAGTCGAGCTCGTGTCGCCGCACGGTCTCGCGCGACCGCTTCTGATGGATGCGTGCGTTCCGCAGCTCGACGGGTTTCGCTTCTTCTACGTGCTGCCGCTGTCGGCGACGCGTTTACTTGTCGAAGACACGTACTTCAGCGATCGCCCCTACCTCGATGTCGCGGCGGTGCGCGAGGAGATCGACGCCTGTATCGGCGCGCATGGCTGGCACACGGTCGCACGCATACGCGAGGAGGTCGGAGTGCTGCCGCTGCCGTGGCGCGTGACGCCGCCGAACGTCGCAGCACCGTTCGTGGCGGGCTACGCCGGTGGTTGGTTTCATCCGGTGACTGGTTACTCGTTTCCGGTCGCGACTCGTGTGGCGGCCGCGATCGCCGATTCCCCGGCGGGCCAGGTGGACGGCCTCGCAGCGCTCGCGCGCGAACACGCTGATCAGCTCCCGTTCGCCGCGCGGCTCAATCACATGCTGTTCCGCTGGTTCGCGCCTGATCAGCGTTACCACCTGCTCGAGCGATTTTATCGCCGGCTGCCCGAGGCGACGATCCGGCGGTTCTACTCACTCGAGCTGACGGGCCTTGATCGCGCACGCATTCGGCGGCCTCGCCGCTGCAATTCGCCTCGCGGCCGCGGGCGTGCGCGTGACCGTGTTCGAGGCACGGGACCTCGCGGGCGGGCGCGCCTACGTCTACAAGGACGGTGGCTACACGTTCGACGCGGGTCCGACGGTGATCACTGCACCGCATTGCATCGAAGACCTGTTCACGCTCGCCGGACGGCGCATGCGCGACTACGTCGAGATGCTTCCCGTGACGCCGTTCTATCGCCTGGTGTGGGACGACGGGTCGACGTTCGATTACGACGGCAACAGCGAGAACATGCTCGCGCAGATCCGCGCGCGCAACCCCGGCGATGTGGCCGGTTACGAGCGCTTCGTCGCTTACTCGAAGGAGGTGTTCGACACCGGCTACACGAAGCTCGCGCACACGCCGTTCCCGCGGTTCTCGGACATGCTCAAGGTCGCGCCGAAGCTCGCGCGCCTACGTGCCGACCGCAGCGTCTACAAGTCCGTCGCGAAGTTTATCGACGACGAGCACGTGCGCGAAGCACTCTCGTTTCATTCCCTGCTGGTCGGCGGCAATCCGTTCGAGACGTCGTCGATCTACACGCTGATTCACTACCTCGAGCGCAAGTGGGGCGTGTTCTTCCCTCGCGGGGGCACCGGCGCGCTCGTGCAGGCGCTTGTTCGCTTGCTCGGCGATCTCGGCGGAGAGCTGCGTCTGAACGCGCCCGTGCACGGCGTGCGAGTCACGAGTGAGCGGAAGCACCTTGTCACGACCGCCGCCCACGTCGACGAGTCGTTCGACATGGTCGTGTCCAACGCCGACGTCCATCAGACCTACGCCAGGCTCTATGCCGGCACCCCAGGCGCCCTGCCGATGCAGAAGCGGCTCGAAAAGATGGACTGGTCGATGTCACTGTACGTCCTCTACTTCGGAACGGACATCAGCTATCGCGATCAGGTCGCGCACCACACCGTCGTCTTCGGCCCGCGCTACGAGGCGCTGCTGAAAGAGGTCTTTCATGGAGACGCGCTCGCAGACGACTTCTCGCTGTACCTGCACGCACCGCACGTCACCGATCCGTCGCTCGCGCCGCCCGGCGGCGGTTCGTTCTACGTGCTCTCACCGGTCCCGCACCTCGGCCACGCACCGCTCGACTGGGACGCGATCGGTGAGAGCTATGGCGACCGCATCCTGACATCCCTCGAGCGCGTGCTCCCCGACCTGCGCAAGCACGTGGTCGTGCGGCGCCAGTTCACGCCGGCCGATTTCAAGACGCAGCTCGGCAGCCACATTGGCTCGGCGTTCTCGGTCGCACCGACGCTGACCCAGAGCGCTTACTTCCGGCCGCACAACCGCGATCGGAGGATCCCCGGGCTCTACCTCGTCGGGGCGGGGACACACCCGGGTGCGGGTGTCCCTGGCGTCATCAACGGTGCCGCAGCGACGGTATCGTCGATCGCCGAGGACTTCGCACTCGCGTCCGAGCCCGTGGTCGGTCTGCAACCCATCGAGGCTGTGTCGTGACCACGGCTCTCGTTCGCCAGGGACCGGCGCAGCTCGCCCGGCAGACAATCGCAGCACACTCGAAGAGCTTCGCGCTCGCGAGCCGCCTGCTCGGACCGCGTCTGCGCGACCAGACGGCCGTGGTCTACACGTGGTGCCGCCGCGCCGACGACGCGGTCGACGAGCTCGGTCCCCACGCCAAGCACGAGGAGCTGCTCCGGCTGCAACGCGAGCTTCACGCGGTCTACACCGGCGTCGCTCGCGATCCGGTGCTCGCGGCATTCGGAGAGGTCGTGCGCGAGCGCGCGATTCCGCACCGCTATCCCGCCGAGCTGATCGCCGGTATGGCGATGGACGTGCGTGGCGCGCACTACGCGACGTTCGATGACCTGTTCGTGTACTGCTACAGGGTCGCTGGTGTCGTCGGTCTGATGATGACGCACGTGTTTGGCGTGCGCGACGACGACGCACTCGTCAACGCGGCGCACCTTGGCATCGCGATGCAGCTGACCAACATCTGCCGCGACGTCGCCGAGGACTGGGACCGCGGCCGGCTGTATGTCCCCGACGAGCTGCTCGCGCGCCACGGCG
>JAYVWH010000484.1:0-2813 GCA_043786265.1 Kofleriaceae bacterium
GACTCGCGTGTTCGGCGCGCAGACCATGGCCGACGGAAAGATCTGGATCGCGATGGAAGCCGGTATGCGTGTGTTCGATCCGGCGAACGACTCGATCACCCCGCTTGCGGGGTACACGCAGATTCCCCAGGGCGTCACGGTAGTCGACGGACAGATCTGGATCGTCCGCCAGGACCACGTGAGCCTCGACCAGGTGGACGCGACCGGCGCGATCCTGCGGACGATCACGGTGCCCGGTCTCAACGGCATCTACGGGCACTGGCTGACGATCGCCAAGTAAGGTTCGTCCGTCAGATCCGCGTGGTAAGCCTACCGAGGTGGAGCGCGACTTTCTCAATCCCGAGCAGCGGGCAGCCGTCGATCACGGTGACGGACCGCTGATGGTCCTTGCCGGGGCCGGCACAGGCAAGACCCGCGTGCTCGTGCAACGCATCGCCCGGCTGGTCGAGACCGGCGCCGAGCCGTGGGCGATCCTTGGCGTCACGTTCACGAACAAGGCCGCCGGCGAGATGCGGCACCGGTTGCGCGGCTTGCTCGGCGCGCGCGCGGACGCGATGTGGATCGGTACGTTTCACTCCACGTGCGCACGCTTGCTGCGTAAGTACGGCGAGCACGTCGGGCTCACCAAGAGCTTCGTGATCTTCGATGACGACGATCAGATGAAGCTGGTCGAGAAGCTGCTGAAGGAACAGGCGCTGGACGAGCAGATCAGCGCGCGCACCGTGCTGTCCCGGTTCGATCGAGCGAAGAACCGCGGTGTCGACCCGCGGTCCGTGAAGACCGGCGCGTTCGACGACGTGATCGAGCGGGTGTTCCCGCTCTACGAGGCACAGCTCGCGAAGGAGAACGCGGTCGACTTCAACGACCTGCTTCTCAAGACGCTGAAGCTGTTCTCCATCGAGGAGGCGGCTCGCTCGCTGCGCACGCGGTTCCGGCACGTGCTCGTCGACGAGTTCCAGGACACCAACCGTGTCCAGTACGATCTGGTCAGCAAGTTCGCCGAGGCGACGCGCAACCTGACCGTCGTCGGTGATGACGATCAGTCGATCTATGCGTGGCGCGGTGCCGAGCCGCGCAACCTGCTCGATTTCGATCGCGACTTTGCGGACGCCGTCGTGATCAAGCTCGAGCACAACTACCGTTCGACGCAGATGATCCTGGACGCGGCGAACGCAGTGATCTGCAAGAACCGCGATCGGCACGACAAGGCACTGTGGACCGACAAGGCCGGCGGCGATCTGATCGAGATCTACCAGGCGGGCGACGAGCGCGGCGAGGCGTACTACGTCGCCCAGACGATCCGCCGGATGCTCGATGAAGGTCCGGCGTCGCCGAGCGACATCGCGATCCTCTATCGCACGAACGCGCAGAGCCGCGTTCTCGAGGAGCACCTGCGGGCGGCGCGCGTGCCGGCGAAGATCGTCGGGGCGGTGTCGTTCTTCGAGCGCAGGGAGGTCAAGGACGTGATCGCGTACCTGCGCCTGCTCGGCAATCCGTCCGCGGATTCTGCGTTCGAGCGCGTGGTGAATGTCCCCGCCCGCGAGCTGGGCGATACCACGGTCGAGCGCCTGCGCGGTGCGATGCGTGCGGGGCTCGGGACGATGCTCGATGCGGCACGCGGCGCGGCGCGCGGCGAGGTGGCGGGAATCGGAGCAGCGCCGCGCAAGAAGCTGCACGCGTTCGTCGAGCTGCTCGACGGGCTGCGAGATGTGATCGCGCAAGGTGCCAGTGTCGCGGAGATCCTCATCCAGGTGGTCGACCGCAGCGGTCTGCGCGCCAAGCTTGAAGCCGACGAGAGCAGCGAGTCGCGCGATCGGCTCGACAACCTCGCCGAGCTCGTCACGCTTGCCTCCGACTTCGACGAGGAGAGCGAGGAGGCGCAGTCGGTCGATGGCTTCCTCGAACGCATCGCGCTCACGGCGCCCTCGGATCAGAGCGCGCCGTCCGAGGCGGTGGTGCTGATGACGATCCACATCGCGAAAGGCCTCGAGTGGCCGACCGTCTTCATCACCGGTCTCGAGGATGGGCTGTTCCCGTCGCTGCGCGAGCGCGAAGGCGTGAGCGAGGACACGGCGATGGAGGAGGAGCGCCGGCTCGCCTATGTCGCGATCACCCGCGCACGCGAACGGCTCGTGCTCACGCATGCGCGCACCCGCCGTGTCTGGGGCGAGGTCCGGATGCAGGGACCGTCGCGGTTTCTCGACGAGCTGCCGCCGAAGGTCCTGGCCGGTCCCGCTCGGCCACGCGTGCAGACGCCGCGCGCACCGGCGATCGTCGACGGGAGCTGGAATGCATCGGCAGGGCGGTACTCTGGAGGCCGGCGGATGCGGCGCGGGAGCGTCGACGAGCTCGATCAGCGGACACCGGACGACGATCCCGTGTTCCGGGTCGACGAGGATATGCTCGAGCCGACCGTGTTTCGCACCGGCGACCAGGTGACCCACGCCCTGCTCGGGATGGGGCGGGTGTTGGCGATGACTGATGGCAAGGTCGTGGTCGAGTTCGCGGGCGCCGGTCGCAAGGTCGTGCTGCCGAAGTTCCTCGCGCATGCGTCCGACGACTTGAACTGACGTTCACGCCGCGCTCGCCAGGTGTTCGATCGAACAGCGATACGTAGTCGAGCTTCTCGTAGTCGAGCATGCTTGCGACCAGATCGTGGACGTGCACGAGCACGTGCCACGAGCATTGCCCCCCTACTGCGGCATCTTCTCGGTCATCACGGTGATCGGAATCTCGGCCTTGCTGCGCCACACGACGACGGGCACCGGCCGGCCGACGGCGGTCTGCGCGACGCGCCAGGGCAGGGAGCGGTG
>JAYVWH010000485.1:0-2902 GCA_043786265.1 Kofleriaceae bacterium
ATCGCTTGCTTGCCGCTCGGCACGCCGTCGATGTTGAGCGAGAACGTGGTGCCATCGGCCGGCTGGCTGTGACACGGAAACAGGTTGCCGCAGAAGTACGGCCACAGCACGGTCGACCCACCGGGCAAGAGGCCGTCTGCATTCATGTGTTGTGCGAAGCCGTACTCGACCACGAGCTCACCGCGCACATTGCTCACGCGCAGCTTGCCGCCGACCGTCGTGAAGCGGCGGTTACCGCGCGAATCGGTGACGCGCTTGATCGTCAGGCCGCCGGCTTCGAGCGCGACACTGCCTGCCTTCTCGAGCTCGATCGTCGCGACCGCGGTCTTGCTCGCGAGGTCGATATCGAGGTGGGTCGCGGCGACGTTGACTCCGGAGGCGGCGTCGGCCTTGCTCTCGTCAAGCCAGGTGTTGTCGCCGGGATCGTCGACGTAGTCCTCGCCGGTACAGGCGGTCAGCGCCGCCACCGCAAGCGACCACCCGAGGAGCCAGCTCGTCTTCATGCGTAGATAGATTAGCAAGGGCAAGGCCAGCAAAGCCCTGTGTGATGTCAGTCGCTTACGCACACACTGGCTACTGGAGCGGTCACCGCCACCGGGCTACGATGGGTTCCGATGAAGCAGCTCGGGTTGATCGCGCTCCTGGGAAGCGCGTGCAGTTTCGCGCCCGGGATCTTGGCAACGGCGACGGACGCCGCTCCCGATGGCCCGCCACCGATCACGATCGGGTTCGCCAAGCCGACGACGCAGACCGACGAGGAAGCGGGCACCGCGCAGGTCCGGGTCGTCCTGTCGAAGGCTGCCGCCGCGGCGATCACCGTCAACTTCGCGGTCACCGGGGGCAGCGCGAACCGGCCCGCCGACTATCTGCTGAACGACGGTACGTTGACGTTCGCACCCGGCGATGTCGAAGAGACGATCGACATAGTCGTCGGCCCTGACGGCATGGCCGAGCCTGACGAGACGATCGCACTCACGCTCAGCGGCGCCAGCGGCGCCAGCGGCGCAACACTCGTCAACCCGATGCACACGGTCACGATCGCCGCGAACGTGCTGCCGCGCGTGACGTTCGCGTCACCGACGTCGAGCGGCGCCGAGGCGACTTCGCCAACGGTCGACGTGGTGCTCGACAAGATGTCCCTGCTCACCACCGCGGTCGATGTCACCGTCACCAGTGGCAGTGCGACAGGCGGCGGCACCGACTACACACTCGTGACGACCACACTCACGTTCGCGCCGGGGGTGACCACGCTGCCGGTCACGCTGACGGTGGTCGACGACAATCTCGACGAGATCGACGAGGACGTGACGCTCACGCTCGCGAATGCGACGAACCTCGTGGTGGGGACAGCGAGCACCCACATGCACACGATCACCGACGACGACAATCCGCCGACCGTCGCATTCGATTTGATTTCATCAACGATCGGCGAGGCCGGCACGCAAGTGGATCTCGCCGTATCGCTTTCGGGCGCGAGCGGCAAGGACATCACCGTACCGTTTGCAGTGGAAGCGTCGAGTACCGCGACGGGCGGCGGCGTCGATTACACGCTCGTCACCGCGACGCCGCTCGCTTTCCCAGCGGGCATGACCGCCAAGGTGATTCACTTCACGATCAACAACGACGCGATCGCTGAAGGTCCCGAGTCGGTCCTGGTCTCACTCGCCACGCCGAACAACGCGACGCTCGGCACGATCATCACACACACGCTGAACATCACCGACGACGACGCGACCTGCCTGGGACGCGGCGCGACAGCGTTGTGCTTCGCGAACCCAGCGGCGGTAGTCTCGTTCTCTGGCAACTTCAACACCGACTCGAATGGGCTGTGCTCGGCCACGGCGCCAGTCGCGGGGTGGACCGGCGGCGCGAGCGCGTGCTTTGTCGTCGGTACGTCGATCACCGTGTCGGGTGCGACTGCGGTTACCGGGTCGCGTCCGCTGGTCCTGTTCGCGTCGGGCGGTATCACCGTCAACGGCAACCTCGACGTTGCGAGCCATCGTGGCGGTACCTCGGGACCGGGTTCGGACCTCGGTTGCGGTACGTACACCGATGTCCCGGGCGTCAGCGCGGCCGGTGCGGGCGGTGGTGCGGGCGGAACGTTCCGCACCACTGGTGGCAACGGCGGAATCGGCAACGGCGTCGCGAACAGCGGCGGCAGTGCGATCGTTCCGGGCGCGGCGCCCACCACGCTGCGCGGCGGCTGCACCGGTCAAAAAGGTGGCGATGGTGTGGCGGGTGGAGGTGACAACGGTGGCGCTCCCGGCGCCGGTGGCGGCGCGCTGTACCTCGTTGCGGGCGGCACGATCACGATCGGCACCGGCATCGTCGTCAACGCGAGTGGCGCGGGCGGAGCGGCAATGAACGGGCCCGACGGCGGCATCTACGCCGGCGGTGGTGGCGGTGGCTCGGGTGGGATGATCGAGCTCGTCGCACAGACATTCAGCGTCAGTGGCGCGCGCATCATGGCGAACGGCGGCGGCGGGTCTACCGGTGCCGACAACAACACCGGCGCGACGAGCGGCTTCGATCCGACGACGACGGCTGCTGCGAACGTGGGGCTTGGCGGCACCATCTCGGGATCCGGCGGCAACGGTGGCAATGGCTGGGGCGGCACGACCGCGGCAGTCAGCGGTTTCACTGGCACTTCGACCGAAGGCGGTGGCGGCGGCGGCGGCGGCGGCGGCTTCATCTTCGCCAACGCCACGCTGACTGGCACGCAGCTGAGCGCGGGCGAGATCGTCGAAAACTAGGTCGGGAAGTTCGTCGTCCACACCTGCTGCAGGCGCGGATCCTCGTCGACGGCGACCGCGATCTTGTGCAGCCGCGGGCAGTGCTCGGCGAACCATGCGCGCCGTGGACGCCAGCGCGTCATCACCGAGACGTAGAGATCGAGTGCCGA
>JAYVWH010000486.1:0-4776 GCA_043786265.1 Kofleriaceae bacterium
ATGAACCAGTACAGCTTCCGTGGCGTGACGACCACCGCGCCGCCGGTGAATGAGCCAGGACGCGGTCGTGAGCAAGAGTCGGCCCATTGGACTGCGACGGGATCCTTCACGTAACCGACTTTCATGAGCGCCTGAAGGAACTCCGCGACATGCTCGACGTTCCCTGTCGCGCCGTTGTCCGTGATGTAGAGGCAGCCGTTCTCGACGGTCGAGTCGAAGTCGATACTGATCGCATCGGCGGCATCGTCGTCGCTCGCTTCGATGAGTTCTTGACGCCGGCGTCGGCGGCGAAGCAGCTCGTCTAAGGCCCATGCCGCGGCGCGCTTTCCGTGCAGCCGAACGGCCACGCTGAAGTGTGTGTAATAGTCGGCCATCTCACGCCGCCTTGGCTTTCGACAGCAAATCCTCGACCGTCGCCGCCATCCCGTCAAGCTGCTCGCCCTAACGAGAGACCATCGGGATCGGCGCCTGATGCACCAGCACTACGCGCACTCCGCTCGGTCCGATCTGCCCGATCGTCGCGCTTCGCTCGCGGGTTTGCCTCTGCCGTCAGGTCTGTGCGAGGACCTGGAAATGCGCGAGGAGATCGGGTGGCAATGGGTGCGTGAGGTGCCAGGTGATTCCGATAGGCCGGTCGCCGGCGTGGTGGCGGTAGGTCACCGGGCCGAGGAAGGCGTAGGCCTCGGACTTGTCGAGCTGGACGAAGAGGAAGAAGCGCCATCCGTTGGTGGCGCTGTCGAGGTAGCGGCGGCCGGCGTCGGAGGTGACGCTGGCGGCTCCTTGGGTCTCCCAGTGGAAGAGGTCATGGCTGATAGCGTAATCGCGGTACCGCGTGGTGGCGGAGAAGTCGCCGCCGCTCTTGTCCAGCGTCACGAAGAGCAACTCGCGGCGCGAGTCCTCGAGTTTAAGGATCCCACCCTGCGGAATGCTGATCTTGTCGCCAGCACGGCGCTCGCCGACGGCGGCGACGATTTCGCGGCGCTCGTAGCGACGATGGAGCGCGAGCGGCCAGTCGGCTTCGGGAAACGCCAGCGCACGCGGCGTCGACGCATCCGCGAGCACATCCGCGAGCGCGGCGATCTCGGCCGCGGCATCTGGCTTGCTGCGGTAGTACGTGGCCGTGCTCTCGGCCGCGCGCAAGACGCCGCGCGCGGTGACCTGGGCGTCGAGCATCAGGATCCTCCGCTGCCCGAGGTCGTCAGTCGGCAGCGAGCCGTCGGCAAGCGATCGCAGCGAGGCGAGGTGAACGGGGTCGTCGACGTGCACGAGGCGACCAATCTGTCGGCTCTGTTCGTCGGTCTCGTCGCTGCCGGGGAGGCCGGCCTCGCGCTGGATGCCGCGCCAGCCGAAGCTGTCTGTGTAGATCTCGTCGAGGCCACGACCGGTCTCGTGGAGGTACTCCGCAAGGGACAGTGCCGGCGCGGTCGACGCGCGAGCGGCCGACAGTTCGCGCAGCTCGCTGGCGAGACGCTTCGCGCCGCCGCCGATGGTACGGCGCAGCGACTCGAGGACCTGCGCACGAGCGACGGCATCGAGCGTGACGGCACAGCCGCTGGGAAGGAGTGGGAAGCCGCGCTCGACGGACGGTCGCAGCTTGGCTCGCGGAAGGCCGGTGAGTGCGCCGAGCATGGCCTCGAAGCGGTACTCCTCGCGATGCTGGCCGATGAAGTCCAGCACGAGGCACGTATCCTTGCCGTCATGTAGGCGCAGGCCGCGGCCAAGCTGCTGCAGGAACAGTGTTGCGCTCATCGTCGGTCGGAGCAGAAGCAGCGTGTCGACGAACGGCAGGTCAACGCCCTCGTTGTAGAGGTCGCATGTGAAGACGAGGTTGACCTCGCGATCACGGAGGCGACGTGGAACATCCTCGCGCACGTCGGGCGGGGAATCGCCGTGGACCGCGATCGCCGGCACGCCGCGCGCGGTGGCATGGGCAGCCATGAACTCCGCGTGCTCGACGCTGACGCAGAAACCGAGGCCGCGGACCTTGCGAAGGTTGGCGACGCGACGCTCGAGCTGCCGCAGGACGAGATCCGCGCGCGCCTCGTTGCCCGTGTACAGACCCGCGAGGCTGCCGAGGTCGTAGCCGCTGCGCGACCACTTCACACGCCGCAGGTCGGTGCCGTCCGCGAGGCCGTAGTAGTCGAACGGCACGAGGAGCTGTTGCTCCATCGCGTGCCACAGCCTCAGCTCGGCGGCGATGCGATCGCCGAAATCGGGCAGGAGCGAGCGCCCGTCCATCCGCTCCGGGGTGGCGGTCAGCCCGACGAGGTTCACTGGCCGAAGGCGCGTGACGACGTCCTGGTACGACGCCGCGGGCAGGTGGTGACACTCGTCGATGACGACATGGCTCCAGTGATCGGAAGGGAAACGCTCGAGGAGGCCACCTGCGCTCTGGATGGTGGCGAAGACGTGATCCGCTCGCTCGGCCGCGCGCCCGCCACTCACCAGCTCGCCGAATGCGGCGTCGCCAAGCACGTGGCGGAAGGTGTCGCGCGCCTGCGCGAGGATTTCGTAACGGTGTGCGAGGAACATCAGACGCGGCGGCACACCGGCTGCGCGCGCGAGCCGTGCATAGTCGAACGCGGCGACGACAGTCTTGCCGGTGCCTGTTGCGGCGACGATGAGGTTGCGGTGGAAGCCTGCCCCGCGCTCTGCGGCAAGGCGATCGAGGATCGCATGCTGGAAGGGGTACGCCTGAAGCGTCACGAGGGTGAGCGCTGCGTCCGTGCGATCGCTCGTGCGCTCGGCGCGGAGAGCTGCCTGCACACGGGCCCGCTGAAGCTCGTCATCCGGATCGTAGTGCTCGAACTCGGGGTCCTGCCACAGTGTCTCGAACGTGCCCGCGAAGTGGTCGATGACGTGCGGCAGATCCGTCGCGCTGACCTTGAGCATCCACTCGTGCCCGGCGCCAAGTGCGGTCGACGTCAGGTTCGCGGACCCTACGTAGGCTGTCGACAACCCGTGAGCCCGCTGGAACAGCCACGCCTTGGCGTGTAGGCGTGTGCGTCGCGTGTCGAGTGAGATTCGCACCTGGGAGCCAGGCAGGTGTGCGAGCACGTCGAGCGCCTCGACCTCTGTCGTGCCCGTGAAGGCGGTGGTCAGGATCCGTAGCCGTGGTTCCGACGTGGTGCGCAGCGAGAGCCGCTCGAGAGCATCTCGCAGCGAGCGCACACCGCCGACCGTGATGAAAGCGACGAGGACGTCGACCCGATCGGCGCACTCGATCTCGCTGGCGAGTTCGGCGGCGAGCCGCGGTTCGAGGTGGCTGCGGGTGAACAGCGTCGATGCGGACAGCGGCGACACGGGCCGCGTGGGGGCTGGTTCCCCGACGGAGAGCAGGCGGCGCGGCGGCGGTGCGAAGGCGTTCGCGAGCGCATCGTCGACGCGGCCCACCTGCCGCGCAGCCTCGGCAATCGCGGTGGTCACACGCATCGACAGATCGAGGCCCAGTTCGAGGTGGGCGCTCGTCGGCACCTGCGCGAACGCACGGCGGACCTCGGTGGCAACGTGGCGCGCCAGGATCGCCGCGAGGTGCTCGGGCTTGATGGCTTCGACCTCGGCGCGATCGCTAACCTCGACGCGCGGTGCGAGGGCTTCCGTGACCGGATGCTCGTAGACGCCCGGTGCGAGCGGCTTGCCCATGGCGGTATTGCAGCATGAGTACCGACAGCGGAGGCGGCGCGGCCGGTTAGAACGACGAATGCGGGCCGATTGCTGGTTTACTGGGGAGTAGGCGCGGCAGACCTCGCGCTCAACCGCGACGCCTCGATATCAGCTCCGTTCGGTTGCGAGCACGGCGAGAAGATCGCCAGCGAGCGCCTCGCACGACGCCGCGATCTCGTCGGAATCGACGAGGGCGCCAGCGGAGCGAACGGCCATCTGGACACCGATGCCTGCACGGCCTGTGAATTGCGCTTCCAGAAGTCCACGACCGATCTTCGCGGCTTCGACTGATCGCGGATCGGCGAGCAGCTTCTCGTAGCGGGCAGCGAGGTCATCGCGCTCCGTGCCGCGAAGAAGTCGGAGGATGTCGAGAGCGTCCTTGTCGCTCTGGCGATCGGTGCCGTTCCGTTCGCTGATCTTGTGGAGCTTGGCGACCAGTAACGCGGCTGGGCCTGCGACCCGTACGTCGAACGCGCGAGTGTCCGCGGTATCGAGCGCCGGGAGGCGCATCACGTCCGCGTCGACGATGGCGCCGTCCAGACCCTTGACGATGCGCGCCGCACGCGAGTCGTGGCCAGACAGTCGCGCTGCGCGACGTCCGGTCCCTGGGCTCGCGGACGCCGGCACCAGGAGGTCGACGCCGATCTCTCGGTCCGGGCTCGCGGTGGTCGGACGCTTCGTGATCCAGATGCCGACCGAGTCCTTCGTCTTCGGAAGGAAGCCCGCATCCATCAGGGCCTTCTCGAGGGGCGGGATCTCGGCGAGCACGGCGGGATCGATCGCAAGATCTCCATCGGTCGTGAACGGCGCGACGGCAAGATCTCCCTCGCCGACACGGAGGTACACTGCCTGCGCGCCCACAAGCACGATCGCGTCGCGGTGCGGCCCCAGCGCATCGAGAGCGTCGAGCAACACTCGGCGCGCCATCACGTAGAGTTCATCAACCTCGGTCATCGGCGCCAAGTATCCTCGTTCGCGAGCATCCAGTTGATCAACTCTTCACCTTCGGCTGGTCCGCGTCCAGGGCTGGTCAGCAGATCGGCCGCAACCTGGCTCGGCGAGGCGTACCAGACTCCGTCACGCTGAGCGGCACCGTCGAATACGTCGTCGTCG
>JAYVWH010000487.1:0-2717 GCA_043786265.1 Kofleriaceae bacterium
AGCTCGAGGTACTTCGAGATCGCCGTGTTCAGATCCTTCGTTCCGACATCGAGCGGCTCCTCGTACACGAGCTTCTCGAGCGCGATCCGCGCGTTCGACTTGCCGGCCTTGTGCACGGGGGCCGCGGCGCTGCCCGTGTCGGGCACGGACGCCACGATCCCCGTCGTGTCGATCGGCGCGAGCGTTGCGTGCTGCATCGCGGGGGCCGGAGCCGGGACCGGCGGCGTGACAACGGCTGGCGCCATCGCGACCATTGCCGACGCATCGAGTGCGGCGATCAACTGCTTGCCACCGTCGGTGGTCCAGGCAAAGCCCGCAGCGATGTTCTCGTGCTTGCCGCCGCGCGCGACCTTGACCTCGCCCTCGGTGACGCGCACCGCGAGCTGGCTCTTGCCGTCGTAGTTGACGGTGAAGTGTGTGCCGACGTCCTCGATCTCGGTGTCGCCGGCGCGGATGATCAGCAGGCGCGACGGGTCGTGCGCGACGACCATGTCGAGCGAGCCGCGGTGCATGTCGATCACGACGCGCTGGCGTGTACGGGACACGACGACGTCGGTGCCCGCGCCTGCGGTCAGCTGGGTGTCGCCGAGGCGGACCGTGTTGGTCGTGTCCGTGTTGATCGCGAGCGTCTGCGGCTCTTCGCTCGGCGCGACGACGGGGGCCGCCGTCGGCCGCAGCTTGTAGCCGACGAAGCCAGCGGCAGCGACTGCCATCGTGACGCCCGCAAGAGCGAACATCCGGCGCGGCAGGCGCTCGGCCGGCGCGCGCATCTCCGACACGCCGACGACGAGCTTGCGCTCGATGTTGGTCAGCCGCTCGTCGTCGAGCTGTTCGACCGGAATACGTCCCTGGAGCTTCATGCGATCTCCTTCAGTGCGGCGGCCGCTGCTGCCGGATCGATGAACTCGCGCAGCACCGGGTCTGCAGCCGCGGCCTGCTCGATCTTCTTGCGTGCACGCCACACGCGCAGCTTCGTGGCGGTGACTGTCGAGCCAACGAGCGCTGCGACCTCCGCGAGTGGGCGGCCATCGATCTCGTGCAGCGTGAATGCGAGGCGCGACGCGGGACCGAGCTCGTCGAGCACCTCGTAGAGCCGCTTCACGCCATCACGTGCAAGCTGGCGGTGTGCACCCGGACCGTCGCTGAACCGCGCGCTGTCGCCTACCGCGGCGCCGCCGTCCTCGTCGGCCAGCAATTCGCTGGTCACGATGCGACGCCCGCGCTGCGACAGATAGCGGTAGGCGACGCGGACGCTGACGCGGTCGATCCACGTCGCGAGGCTCGCCTCGGCTCGCCAGTTGCGGAGCGACTGAAACACCTGGATGAAGGCCTCTTGCAGCAAGTCGTCCATATCGCGGTTGGTACCGAGCACGCGGAACAAGCACGCGTGAACGCGGCCGCGGTGACGGCGGAACAGCTCACGCGTTGCGGCCGGCTCGCCGGTGAGACACCGGTCAACGAGCAGGACATCTTCGACATAGGCCGTCGCCACGGTCACCGCTTAGATGGTGCACCACCCACGGGCCTTGGTTACATCGTTCGTAACCAATTGTAATCGCCTCGGTTAAATCGCGGGTTTACGCGCAACGAAGACGTCGAACGCGGTGCTGGTCCCGATCCGGTTCACGTACAAGGTGCAGCCGTCGTACGACATCGTGCCGGGAGCTTCGAACGCGGCCGTGTTGTACCCGCTGATGGACACAACGCCCGGGCCGGGCGCAACGTTCTCACCGGGACCCACGCTTCACGCGGACGGAACGATCGATCTCACGCACGGTGGGTTCAAAGCCCGCGTCGAAGGATGCCATGGTTGTCTCCGTTACTTGAGGGTGGTCTCGAGCGCGTCGACGCTTTCGATGAATGCGGCGACGTCGGACTCCGCGCCTGTCTTGAGCGTGGCGAGATTATCGGCAGCGGCGCCGGTGATCTTGGCGATGCTCTCCTTCGCTGCGGTCGCGCGCTTCTCGACCTCGACCAGCGCAGCGTCTGCATTCTTCTTCGCGGCGCCCTTCGCTTTCGCGACCTTCTCTTTCAGGTACGTCAGCTTGCGGTCCGCGTCGTCGTAACCCTTCTGGAGCCCCGCGCGCACGTCGTCTCTCCTTCACCGCGGCCGCTCCCGCTTCGTTGAGCGCGGCCGTCGCCTTGTTGTCGGCTACTTTTGCGCCTTCCGCGCCTCGACCGCCTTTTCGTTGGCCTCGGTCTGCGCCTTCGCGGCCTCTTCCTTGGCTTTCTCCGTCTTGCTAACCGCAGGCACTGAGTGCCAGTACCGCTGCCAAAATCCATGTGCGCATGAGCCTCGCTCTTTCAGATCCGTCCCGGTTCGCTACGCGAGAGCCGCGTACACACCGCATTTATCGGGTCGCTGCCCCGTCATGCGAGAGACGCGCCATGCAAACGCGCTCAGCGGCGATCAGGGTTCGGCGGCTAAAACCGCAAACCTGAAGTTTTTTGGGGCGATCGACGGGGCTTGAACCCGCGACATCCAGGACCACAACCTGGCGCTCTACCAACTGAGCTACGACCGCCGTGAGGCCTCGTGTCTACATGACTCGCGCCCGCCTCGCAAGACCAAGACCCTAAAGCCGAGCTGGTTTGGGCGGTTAGACGTCGGTCCAGTCCGACTCGTCCTCGATCAGGGCGAAATTGACGGTCGCAATCTGCTCCCGGGAGGGGCGTGTCTCCTCGACCTGCTCCTGCGCTTCGCGCACGAACTTACC
>JAYVWH010000488.1:0-4702 GCA_043786265.1 Kofleriaceae bacterium
GGATCGTTCGCGACCGTCGGCAGGATGCGCTTGAGGACGACCATCTTCTCGAAGCCGGCCTGGCCACGCGAACGTGCGAGATAAATCTCCGCCATCCCGCCCATGGCGAGTTTGCGCAGGATCTCGTACTTCCCCAGCATCGTTCCGCCGGGAAGATCGAACTGTGCTCGCGGCTGCGCGCTCAGTCCTGCCACTGACAACAAGGTAACATGTCACCCCCGTGCGCCGCGACCCGCCACCTGCGATCGCTCGATGAGTACACCGGCCTACCTCTGCATCGCGTTCGCACTGATCGCATGTCGCGACGTACCGACAGCGAAGACACCCAAGGGACCCACCGTCGAGGTGTCCGTCGACGACGGGCCGGTCCGCAGCCTGTCGCTGCAAGCTCCCGTTCCACTGGCGTCCGTCGTTGCGATGCCTCCCGGCTGGTTGGTGGTTCGCGCCGACACCAACGACGAGCGCACGATCGAGCTGCAACCGAACGCCAACACCGAGATCCGCCTGTTTCTCGACCAAGGGCGGCCGGCGATCGGAGCTTTCCGTACGGTGAGCCGTGACTTGCCACCCGAGGTCGCGGCGGTCGCGCTCCAGCCGACGGCCTCGCTCGCGGGGATCGCAAGCGTTCACGTGCTCAGCCGGCGACCCGTCCTCCCGTCGATCGTCATCGTGGTTGCCGGTGTCGCGCACACACTGACCGGTGAGTCGCTGCATGCGCTCCCCAGCATCAGTGAGAAGCACGTGCAGGGTTGGGAGCTCGTCGATGTGATCAAGCTCGCGTCCGACCAACCGGTCACCACTGCGCGGATCGTTGGTGCTGAGACCTTCGACATCGCGAGCCTCGACCCAGCGCGGCTCTACGTGCTCAAGCTCAATCAGAAAGGCGAGTACGTGTTCCGTGTGTGGGAGCGTGGCGCCAGGACACCCAGCAGCCAGACCCGTCGCGTAGCGAAGATCGTCATTCCGTGAGAGCCTTGTCATCGAGATGCTTGTTCGGGGGCTACTCGTTGTCGCTGCATGCCTGACGTTCGCGCCTGCCTGCAACGGCACGACGTGCGGCGAAGGTACGCTTCGCTACGGCGACACCTGCGTCCTCGTCGATCCTTTCGACAAGACGCCACCGAAGGTGAACGTCGATCCGCCGCGCTACACGCGCGAGGTCGGCATCGTGCGGATGAAAAGCGACGAGCCGGCGACCATCTACTACACGATCGACGGCACCTCGCCGACGCTCGACAGCGCGCACGAGGAGGAGCAGGTCCTCATCTCCAGCGTTCCGGACAACACACAGCTGCGCTTCTTCGCCGTCGATCTCAATGGCAACCAGAGTCCAGAAGAGCTTCGCGTCTGGATCATCGATCGCGACGGCCCGGGCGCCCCTCTCGACTTCGCGCTCGCCTTCTCCGATCCGCAGCGCACGGTGCAGTGGACGCCGGCCCCCGATCCGCGGCCGGGCGGCGTCCTCGTCGCGCGCGTCGAGGGACAGATCACGTCGTCACCGGTTCCGGGAAAGGCGTACGCCGTCGGCGACACGATCGGTCCAGGCGTCACGGTCGTCGCTGCCTCGGGCCCCGAGGTGACCACGATGCAGACGTTCTCGGAGAGCAAGGCGGCGACGCCAGGACTCGTTCGTTACGCGGCGTGGGGCTACGACGATCTCCTCAACTACGGTCCACCGGCGGGCGACTACAAGCTGATCCCGATGCCGGCGCAGACCGCGACGATTCACATCGACGCTGGTGCGGGCACCGTCACGGTGACGACACCCCCGACCCACACGACGCTGACCGGCTCGGTCTCGTTCGCGGCCGGTACGCTGACGCTCGATCTGGCGATGCGCAACAACACCACGCGCGTGCTCTTCGGACCGAAGATGATCGTCACGAACGCGTTGCCGATGGGCGTGGCGCTGTCCAACGCGAACGGCACGATCGGCACGCTGCCGGGCACACCTTATCGGTTCTACGGCGGGGCGATCGGCCCGAGCTCGACGGTGATCCGGAGCTGGACGTTCACCGGCGCGAGTGGCACGACCGTCATGGACCTCACGCTCGACATCAAGAACAACCCTGTCCTCGTCGCAAGCACGTGGGACTATGACTCGCTCACTGCTGGCTCCATCGTCGATGACGAGCTCGGTGGCGAGATGATCCAGCTGAGCGCCGCCCCCACCGGTACGGGTGGGGGCTCGATGACCACGACCGGCGGGATCACCCCCGACGGCCGACTGATCGTTGGCAACCGCACGTCCGGCACGGTGAGCAGCTTCGACATCGAGACGGGCGCTCGCGTTGTCACGACGACACTCCGGGCGCAGAAGGCGTTCACGCAACGCGTGATCCTCGATCACAGTGGCACCGCGGTTTACGCGCTGGTCGCGGACGGCCATCCTTACAACATCTATGGCAACAGCGGCTCCGCGACCACGAAGACGGAGCTCGTGCGGCTCGACGCGGCGACGCTGACCGTCAGTGGCCGGCTCGATCTGGGCGAGACGCGCACACGGACGATGGACATCGCCCCCGACGGTCACACACTCGTCGTGTCGTCGGGTGTCTCGTCGAAGGGCGTGTTCATCGTCGACCTCGCGACGTTCACGATCAAGACGACCATCATCCCTGACTTCAAGCCGCAGGTCGCTCTGTACTCGCCGGCGCTCGAGGGCGCCCGGTCGGTCGTGATCATCGGCGAGTCTGCCGCGATCTACCGGCTCGACGGCACGAAGGTCAGCCAGTACCCGGTCGCTGGTGTCACCGGCAAGGTGCTCACCGCCGCCCTCGCCCCCAACGGCAAACTGTGGGTCGCGCGTCGCAGTGAGATCGTAACGATGGACATGTCGACAGGCGTGTCCGCGATCGTGCCTCTTCTCAGAGGCAACGGCGTCTCGATCTACGAGGGAAAGGTCTACGTCCACGGGGCGACGTACAACACGCTCGACGTCGTCGACGATACCGGTGCGGTCACGAAGACGCTCACCGGTTTCTACACTATCGATAGTCACTGGGTTGGCCGGAGCCCGTTCTGATGTCGCGCCTCCTTGCAATTGCGGCGATCGCCTTGGCCCTCCCAAGCTGCAACGACGTCCAGTGCGCCGAAGGCACATTTCCGTCGGGCACTACATGCCTCGGGCATGACCCCAATGACAAGACGCCGCCGGTTGTCATCGCAACGCCGACCGGCGGACGGTCGCGCAACGCACTGCCGCCATTCGTGACGCTCGACACCGACGAGCCCGCGAGGATCGTCTACACGACCGATGGAAGCGAGCCGGACCCGGCGAGCCCGACCGCCGAGCGGAACCCGCTCTCGATCATCGGGATCGCCCAGGGCACGACCGTCAAGTACCTGGCGACCGACGCGGCCGGAAATACCAGCGCCGTCGAGACCGTGACGTACGAGACTGACGTCACCGCGCCCCCGCCCGTGACCGGGATGAACGTCGTGATCAATGGGTCGACGGCGACCGTGACATGGACGAATCCGAGCGGTGGCGACTACGTCGGTACCGTCTTCGCTCGTGTCGCCGACGTCGTCGATACGGCGCCGCCCGTTGGCATGACGCTCGCGGGTCCGACCGCGCTGTCGTCGTCCGTGCAAGTGCTCGCGGTCGGTACCGCTGCATCGTTCGTCGATCCGGTGCGGCCGGCGGGTCCGGTGCGGTACGTCGCGTGGACGTTCGACGACCTCGGCAACTACAGCCGACCAACATCGGCATCCAACGAGATCGCGCTCGGCTCTCTGACCGCGCAGATCACGTATGTGGTCGACACGAACACGCTGACCGTCACGCAGTCGCCTGCGAACCTCGATCTCGCAGGGACGATGCCGATGCTGGTCGGTACGACGTTGACGGTTAGCCTGGCGGCGAGGAACACGAGCTCCAAGTACTTCCAGAACCCCAAGGCTGAGGTTACCGGGGTGACCAACGCGGTCTTCTCGAGCTCCGATGGCACAGCGGATACGTTCCCTTTCCGCACGCTCGGACCGAACATGCTGGCCCCCGGCGTGAAGATCCAGCGCGACCTCGTGTTCACGGGGGCAGCGGCTGGCACAACCGTCACGATCAACCTGACGTTCGCGCAGCATCCGTCGATGCTGTGGACGTACCGCTACGGCGAGCAGAACATGCTCGACCTCGGGTCGGGGACACTGCTGACCCCTGCGATCGTGATGACCGCGCGCGGCCCGCAGGATCTCACCCGTGGTCGCTTTCACCCGCCGGTGTTCAACGGCGGTCGCTATCTGGACGTCCCGACCTCGCACGGCGCCATCGAGCGGCTTGACCTCGTGACTCGCACGAGTATCGCCAAGGGCTCGATCACCTCCGGCGAGAAGCTGGTGTTGCAGAGTCTGACGTCGATCGGTGCCGAGATGATCGCGGTGGTCAAGAAGGCCGGCAAGCGCGATACGGGCGTCGTCGAGCTGGTGCGGTTCGACGAGACCCTCAAGGTGACGGGGCGTCTCGAGACCACATTCGCCGACGAGCGCGGCTTCAACCGGCCGGCACTATCCCCCGACGGCAGCACGCTTGCTATCCTGACGACGAGCGGCGTCGTGATGGTCAACGTCGCGACACTGACGCTGGTCGATCCAGTCCCGGCCACGCCGGCCGTAGAGCCGATCGCGACCGGGGTCGCGGGTAAGTCGCGGTCGATCACCTTCTTCAACAACGGCAACGGCATGGTTGTCCTGGGCCGTAACA
>JAYVWH010000489.1:0-6075 GCA_043786265.1 Kofleriaceae bacterium
TCCGGGACCAGCGCATCGTGCCGGGCGACTCCGCTACCACGACGGTCAGCTACTTCCTGCAGCGCACCGTCGCGGGTGTCGAGTCCGACGAGCTCGGTAAGGTCGACGGCTTCACGATTCGCATCGCGCCCGACACCTCGCTCACCGAGACCCAGTTCATCCCGTTCGTGCTGATGTACGACGCGGGTCATTCGATCACCGGCATCGGCACGTTCGCCGCTGGCGAGGGCGGCATGCCCGCGGCGATCCTCGTCATGCGCGACGAGATCGACCAGTACCGTCTCACCGTCGAGCCCACGACCCAGAGCGCCGATGACAACGCCGAGCTCGCACCCGGTGGGGTTCGCGTGGTGACGTGTGCCCACGCAGACCAGACGACGTTCACGAGCGGCATCGTGTGGCGCACGCTCGCGGGCGCCGAGTACCGGCTGCTGATGCCCGACGACGGCACCCTCGACGCGACCGGCCGCGCGCTCGACATGGACTGTGACGGCCACGAGGTCACGCCACAGAGCAGCAACAAGGACTGCGACGACACGCGCGAGCTCTACCATCGCGATGCAAGAGACGTGTGCGACGGCTACGACACCAACTGCGACGGCGCGCAGACGATCGCGAGCAACTGCACGACGGGCCTCGACTGCACCAACCCGTTCCAGGTCAGTGGCATTCAGCTCTGCAATGACGAGACGAAGGAGACGACGGATTGTTCCGCGACCGCGGCGTGCCTGTGCGCGGCGGGCACCACGGCGGGATGCCGGTTCTGCAGCGTCCCGATCGAACACGGGCAGAGCGACCCCAATGCGTCGGGTGTGTTCCATCCGTGCCAGCCGGCGATCGGCGTTCTCTCGACCTATCAGAAGTGCACCGCCGCCGAGCCGTGCGATGTCGAGGTCGTCGGCGTCCGCGGTGGCTGGAAGATCGAGGTGTCGACCTCGCAGTCCAATTCGTTCGGCCCGCGCGCAAATGGCGTCGGCGCGACGTTCGCGATCAAGGCGAAGCGACCGGAGGGAGCGAGCTACGAGGTCACCGGCACCAACGGCATGCCTGTCGCCGATATCGACCTCGCGTTCATCACGTCGAACGGAACCGAGTACGTTCCGGTGCAGCTCCGTCTCGCGGACAACCTCACGACGTGCTCGTCGTCGTCGATGCTGACCTGCTACTGAGCAATCTGCTACGGTCCTGCCCGTGCGTGATGATGTAGGTCAGCTCCTGTGGGTCGGCTTTACGGGCACGTCCCTTCCGCCCGGCCTGCGCGCGCGGCTCGATGCGGGTGCCGCTGGCGCGACGATCCTGTTCAAGCGCAACCTGGTGATCCGGCAGAACCCCGGTGCGGCGGTTCCGGTCGAGACCTGCGACCTCGATGCGCTCGTCGCACTCAATCGCGAGTTGCACCGCACCGCCCCCGACGGCACGCCGGCGCTGGTCGCAGTTGACCAGGAGGGCGGCCTAGTCCAGCGCGTCCGCGCACCCGCGACGATGTGGCCGCCGATGATGGCGCACGATGGATTGCCCGCCGGTGAGGACGAGCGCATGGCCGAGCAGGTCGGCCGCGCGATGGGGGAGGAGCTGCGCGCCCTTGGCTTCGACATCGACTTCGCACCGGTGCTCGACATCCACACCAACCCGGCCAATCCGATCATCGGAGACCGCGCGTTCGGCCACGATGCCGCAACCGCGGCGCGGCGCGCACTCGCGTTCGCGCGCGGTCTCGCAGCGGCCGGCCTGATCGCGTGCGGCAAGCACTTCCCGGGGCACGGCGATACCGATACGGATTCGCACCTCGAGCTGCCGCGCGTCGATCATCCGTGGGACCGGCTCGAGAAAGTCGAGCTCGCCCCGTTCAAGCTCGCCGCGCAGGCCAAGCTCCCGATGCTGATGACGGCACACGTCGTGTTCGCGGCGCTCGATGCCACGCGGCCGGCGACGCTATCCGAGAAGGTCGTGACCGGGCTGTTGCGGGGCACGCTCGGCTACACGGGCGTGATCGTCAGCGACGATCTCGACATGCGCGCGATCGCCGGCAACATGGGCGTCGACCATGCTGCCGTCCAGGCGATTCGTGCGGGCTGCGACGTACTGCTGCTGTGTTGCAACGAGGAGTTCCAGGCGATCGCCGAGGCGGCGCTGATCCGCGAGGCCGAGGCCGACAGTGACTTCCGTCGCCGCGTCGGCGAGTCGGCGGCACGCGTGCGAGCGATGAAGAAGGCGCACGCCGCGTCGGTCACCGCGCTGCCCGCGCTGACCCGCGACGTCGTCGGATCGTTCGAGCACAAGCGGCTCGCCGATCGCCTCGCCGGTCGCGCCTGACCGTGGGCGATCAGTGGTAGCGCGCCACGTGGCGGCCGACGACGACCTTTGCGGGCCGCAGCAGCCGGTCACCGAACCGGTAGCCCGCCTCGACCTGATCGATCACGACGTTGTGTGCTGCCGGATGTGAGACCGGCACGGTCCCGACTGCCTCGTGGAACGCGGGGTTGAACGGCTCGTGACGCGACTCGATCCTTTCAACGCCGTACCGTGTGAGCACGCCTGCGAACTGGCTGCGTACCAGACGCACACCTTCGACGACGGCGGGCGCCTCACCACTGTGCTCCGCCGCCTGGATCGTGCGGTCGAGGTTATCCAGCACCGGCAAAAGCTCGAGCACGAGCTTTTCGCGCATCTCCTGCGCCGAGCGGGCTGCATCGCGCTCCACGCGCGCCTTTGCCGCCTCCAGCTCGCGCAGCGCGCGCGTCATCGTTTGGAGGTCAGGGCCGTCCTCCACGTCACGCGTGTCGGTCTCGGCTTCTGCGGTCGGATCCAGGCCATCGGGTGAGCGCATGGTGATTCTCCTGAGATAATCACTCCAAGTTCCGTGCCGGCAAAGCTGTCCCTTGCGATCAGCGCTGAACGAGCACGCCCTCCGGGCTCAGCGCTGAACGAGCACACCCTCGGCGAGCAGTAGCAAGAGTACGAGCGCGGCGAGCGCGTGCCACAGCTCGACGCGGCGCTGGGTGTCGACGGGCGCGTGGCCACCACCGGTGCCGGATTTCGGCAGCGCGCTGTCGGCCGCAGCTGTCAGGTCCGAGCCGCGCGGGTCGAGGTTGACGACGAACGCGAGCTCGTCGCGCTCGCGGGTCGCGCCGGTCTGATCGGTGCCGATAACGCGGTAGATGCCAGCGCGCTCGGTCTTGCCGAACCGGACCGAGCTGCGGCCAGTGATGCGATCGCCTTCGAACACCGCACCGAGGCCGTCAGGGCCGCGGATCTCGAGTCGCTTGAGATCGCTCGTTGGCAACGCGACCGAGCTACCGACGAGGTGGTCGCTGTCGGCGCCGAGCGAGTGCTTGCGCGCGAGGTGGCGGACGGCCTGCTGCATCAGCGGCAGGTACCCGGCCGCTACGCTCGGCAGGTTGTTCCAGTCGGTGTCGAGGGTCGACGTGAACAGCAGCGCGCGGCCCGCACCGATCGAGGCCTCGACGACCGCCGCCGCACCGTTGGTGTATCGGGCGAGCACCTTGCGATCGGCGGTCGACGTCGTCGGCCCGAGCAGTGCGATCTTGAAAAACTTTGCCTCGGCCAGGCCCGGCGCGTCCTTCGCGAACAGCTTGAAGATCGGATGGTCGGCTTCCCATTTCACGAGGTGCAACGCGCGGCTGTCGCGCTCGTCGGGAGCGGCACCCCACGTCACGTCGATCGGATCGCGCAGGCTCTGCGGCATGATCGGCAGCATTGTCCTGTCGTAGGCGGCGGGATCGACGTGGTCGCCGGGCGCGATCAGGATGCCGCCACCGGCACGCACCCAGCCGGCAAGGACATTCACGCGCTCGGCGGGCAGGGCCGCGACATTCGCGAGCACGACGACGTCGAAGTCGGCGATGTCGATGCGCGGCGCATGGCCCTTGTCACCGGCCTTCGCATCGATGCCGGCGAGCTCCTCGGCGGTGACGACGCGAATGCTCGTGCCGCTGTCATCGCGGTCGCCGGGGCGCAGCGCCGCTTCGAGGAAGAACACCTCGTCCTCGTGGCGCACCGTGCGCGGATCGCCGTCGACGACGAGGACGCGGACCTCGTCGCGCAAGCTTGCGCTGACCCAGCGGCGATCGTCGATGCCGAGTGCATCACCGGTGAGCGAGACGGAGGCATCGGTCGCGCGCGTGCCCGGCGGCAGCGTCGCGAGGAAGCGCTTGATCTTCTTTTCGGTCGGCCCGACCTCGAGGGTTCCGCGCGCGACGACGCGGTCGCCGATCGATAGCTGGAGCTCGACCTTGGCCGGTGTGTCGCTGAAGTTCCCGACCTCGGCATCGAACGCGACGCCGCGCGTACCTGTACCTGGATCGGGAACGACGTGGAGCGCGGTGACCGCGAGGTTGGTCAGCTTGTCAGGGCGCAGATCGAGTGTGACGAGCGTCGGCCCGTCTGGGCCCCAGATCTGCTCGTCGGGGTGAAACCCGGACTTTGCACGCAGCGACAGCAAGAACACCGTCTTGCGCGCGTGACTCGACGAGGCGAGCAGCTGACCGGCGCGCGCGAGTGCACGCGTGGTGTCGGCAGGACGCGAGCTCGGAGCGAGCGCGAGCAGCTGATCGCGCAGGCGCAGGTGATCGCGGGTGAGCTCGCTCGGATGATCGGCGGCCTCAGATGCGCGGACGATCGCGACTTCTGCCTCGGGGCCGAGCTGGACCAGCAACCGGCGCGCCTCGTCGATCGCGCGGCGCATCCACGGCTTGCCGTTGACGATGTATCCCGCTGCGAACGAATCGTCGATCACGAGCACGGCCGCCTGCGGGCCACGCGTGACCATCGGTCCCTTGCGCTCGCACGACGTGAACGGCTTTGCGAGCGCGACGGCAATTGCGAGACACACCAGCGCACGGGTCAACAGCAGCAGCCGCTCGCGCAGCTGCAGCCGTTTGGCCGTCTTGCGCTTCGTGGTCATCAGGAAATCGAGCGCGGCGAACTTCACGATGCGCGCGCGACGCCGGCCGATCAGGTGGATCGCGATCGGCACCGCGATCGCGGCGAGGCCGGCAAGCATCAGCGGCGCGAGGAACCCCACTAGGATGCCCTCCGCCCGGGACCCAGACGCGAGCGCGCGACGAGCAAGTCGAGCAGCGTGCGCTCGAGCGGAGTGTCCGTCGAGACCGGGTGGTAGTCGACGCCGGCCGACATGAGCGTCCCGCGAGTCCGGGTCAGGAACTGCTGCATCCGCTCGAGGTAGTCCTTCCGGATCGCAGCTGGATTGACAAGTATGCGGTTCGTCGACTCGAGCGCGTGGAACTCCGTGAGCCCCTCGTACGGGAACGTGCGTTCGTACGGGTCGAGCACGTGCAGGACGCTGACATCGTGCTTCTGCGCGCGCAGCGTGGTGAGCGCCTTGACGGTCGCGTCGTCTGCGTCGAACAGATCACTTGCGAGCACGATCAGTGCCCTGCGGCGTCGGGCGAGCTCGGCGATGCGGTGAAGCGCGTGCGCGGGCGATTCGTCGCCGGTGCCGCCCTTGGTCATCACGGTGTCGAGGACGTTTAGCAGATCGTGCAGGTGCCTCGTGCGCGCGCGGGGCGGCACCATCGTGTCGAGCTTGCGATCGCCGCACGCGAGCAAGCCGACCTTGTCCTGCTGCTGAATGACGAGGTACGCGAGTGCGGCGAGCGACAGGCCCGCGTATTCGATCTTCGCGATGCCACCGCCCGCGAACTGCATCGATGCCGACGCATCGAGCACGAGGTACACGGTCAGCTGCGACTCCTGCTCGTACTGCTTCACGTAGTAGCGGTCGCCCTTCGCGAACGCCTTCCAGTCGACGTGACGAAGCTCGTCGCCGGGCGAGTATTCCTTGTGCTCGGAGAACTCGACGCTCGAGCCGTGAACACTCGCGCGATGAAGACCCGACAGCGCGCCCTCGACGATCACTCGCGCCTTGATCGGCAAGCTGCCGAGCCGCGCGAGGTGCGCCGGATCCATTCGCTCGTGGAGCGCCATCCCGAGCCTCTAAGGCGTGACCGTCGACAGCAACCGGTCGACGAGGTCACCGGCGCGAAGGCCTTCAGCCTCGGCGCGGTAGTTGAGGATGAGGCGATGCTGCAGCGT
>JAYVWH010000490.1:0-5676 GCA_043786265.1 Kofleriaceae bacterium
CGAAGATCCGGTCCTGGACCTCACGTGGAATCCCGCGGCCGGTGTCGTTAACATCGATCACGATCTCGCGTCCCACGTTGTCCGTCGAGATCGAGACGAGACCACCGGGTTCGGTGAACTTGATCGCGTTTCCCAGGAGATTGTCGAGAACCTGGCGGAGGCGTGCGACATCGCCGAGCACCCCGCCGGGAGGCTTGCCCTGGTACGACAGCGTGATGCGCTTGCCGAGCGCAAGTGGCAGCGCCCCATCCAGCGCCGCATGGATGACCTCTCCGAGCGCGAGGGGGCGGAGGTCGACGTGCAACTTTCCGCTGATTGCGCGCGACACGTCGAGTAGGTCGCCGACGAGCCGCGACTGCGCCAGGGCACTCTGGCGAATGGCGTCGAGCGCGAGCGCGCGCGCGCTGGAATCGACGTGCTCGCGCAGGACCTTCTCCCACAGCAGCATCGTGGTGACGGGCGCACGGAGCTCGTGCGCGACGATCGCGATGAACTCGTCCTTGAGACGCGTTGCCTGCGCCGCCTCGGCTCGGGCGATGCGCGCTTCCGAGACCAGCTCGGTACGTTCAGTCGCCTGCACCCGCATTTCGTCGGTGATGTCGCTGCAGGTCACGATTACCTGAGCCGGCGAATCGAGGTCACCCAGGAGCGGCTCGACCTGGGCCGAGTAGTAGCCCCTCTCGTCGGAAAGCTCGATCGACGCCAGCCCAACCCGCTCCCGCTCGACGGCCCGCACATGCTCGAGTAGGCGCAGGGGAACCTGCGGAAACCGCTGCCGCCATGCCGCGGTGACCAGCCGCGGCATCTCCGAGCCCGGCTCGAACACCGCGATCACGCGTGCAGACCTCCATGGAGTGCAGCAATGCGCTGCATCTGGACGATCGAGTGTGCTGATAGCTTGTTCATCACCCGCTGGCGGTGGGTCTCCACGGTACGCCGTGCAATGAACAGCTGCATCGCGATCTCGTCGTTCGAGTTGCCCCGGATGAGCAGCTCGAACACCTCGCGCTCGCGCCGAGTTAGGCGCTGCATCGGGTCGTTCGTCGTACCGCCCAGCCTGGCGTCGACGGCGTCGGCCGAGACGCGGGGGGGCAAGTAGCGCAGCCCGCCGAGCACCTGCTTGACCGCTTCGATGATCTCGGAAATCGATTGAGTCTTCAGGGCGAAGCCACACGCGTGCGCTCGGAACATGTCGGCGATCAACCCGGGTTCGTCGATCACGGACAGTCCGAGGACACGGCACGTCGGCTGTCTCTCGTAAATCTCGCTCGACAAGCTGATGCCGGACAGCCCTGGCATCAGGACGTCGACGATCGCGACGTCGATGCGTTGCTGGTCGACGACGGCGAGCGCCTCCGTGCCATCATTTGCATCTCCTACCACCTCGAAACGCGCTTCGCTTTGAAGCGCGACCGACAACCCCTGACGAAACAGGGGATGGTCGTCCACCACCATCACCTTCGATGTCATGCGTCTTTACCCTTCCCACGACTTCACGAGAGTGCGCCAAGCGAATCTCTCCGAATCGACCCAGCGTCGGAATTTTGCGCGTCTCGAAAATTCCAGAACACCTGGTGCACAACGGTAGTCACCCGGCCGGGTCGATTCGCGCTCGGAGCGCGCACAGTGGCTCGGTCGCGTCATCAAAGTGAGGCACAAGGTCACGCGCGGCTCGTTGACCGTACACGCTCGTCGATGGCCGGGATAAGCCTTGTGAACGATGGTGATATGGGTCACTCATCGAGGCTGATGCAACCGGCCCGTGGCCTTCCGAGCAGCAGCGGGCGGTTGTCGGGTGGACGTCGGTGACGCCTGAGGTGGCAGCAGCCGCGCGACAGCTCATGAGCTCCGCTTCGGATGTGACGAATGCCAGTGCCATCGCAGCTCACGCAGAGGCTGTCTGCCAGCTCCTGGCACAACACTTCTCGCGGCTCATCGGCGAGCTAGGTATGCGCACATTGTTCACGCGCAGTCTCGCGCTGGCGGGCGCCGCATTCCCATGTTTGCGAACGACCAAGCCATCGGCATGCGACGGGCCGTACGAGTCGCTCCGTCGGTGCCTCGAACAGGAAGCGCCTGACGCGGCGATGGAAGTCGCCGTTCACGTGCTTCAGACGTTCATCCGGCTCGTCGAACGCTTCATCGGCGCTGGATTGGTCGCGAATCTGCTCCACGAAGTCTGGCCCACGATCTTTTTGGCTGCGTTAGCAAAGGAGACCGAGTGAACGAGCGCGTACGTATCAACAGGCTGTCCACGGGAGTTCGAGGTCTCGATGAAGTTCTCGGCGGAGGAATCCCTGAGCTCTCGTTCAACCTGATCGCCGGGGGAGTGGGCGGCGGAAAGACGACGCTCGCCCATCAGCTCATGTTCGCCGCCGCGGCTCCCGAACGGCCGGCACTCTACGTGACCATCCTGGGTGAGCCGCCGCTGAAGATGCTCCGCTACCAGCAGCAATATGGATTCTTCGACAGCGCGAAGATTCCGAGCTGCATCCGGTTCCTGCACCGCGGCGCCGAGCTCCTCGAACATGGCTTCGAGCGCGTGCTGGAGAGCATCGTCCGGGAGGTCGAGACTACCGACCCAAAGCTCGTGTTCGTCGACTCGTTTCGCGCGGTGGTGCGCAAGTCGATGGAGCCTGGACAGATGGAGCTGCAGAGTTTCGTCCAGCGCTTGAGCCTTCATCTGACCAGCTGGGAAACGACGACGTTCTTGATCGGCGAATACGAGGAGAGCGAGTCGGAGAGCAACCCGATCTTCACGATCGCCGACGGCATCCTGTGGCTCTCGCAGGAGGTGAACCGCAACTCGGTCGTGCGGAAGATCCAGGTCACGAAGATGCGTGGGCAGTCCACGATCCCGGGGCTCCACACCGTCAAGATGTCCGACGACGGCTTGCGGATCTACCCGCGACTCCCCAACCCCGAACGCACTGCGGCTCCTCATCGTGAGGGGCCCGCGCGTCGCCTGACCGGCGTTGCCGGCATCGACGAGATGCTCGGGGGGAATCCCGACGGGCTTCTCCGTGATGGTCGTGGGACCGTCGGGCTCGGGCAAGACGGTGCTCTCGACCCAGTTCATCCGCGAAGGGATCAACAACGGCGAGCGCGGTGTGATCGCGGTGTTCGAGAAGCCGCCCGACGAGTACCTGGCGACCACGACCGCCGGCGAAGGTTTGAGCGAGCTTGTCGCGAGCGGACAGCTGGAGATGCTCTATCTCCGCCCGCTCGACCTCTCGGTGGACGAGACGATGGACGAGATCGCGACGGCCGTGAAACGCGTGGGCGCGACCCGGGTGGTGATCGATTCCCTCATGGGGTTCGAGCTCGCCCTTGCGCCGTCGTTTCGGGATGACTTCCGCGAATCTCTCTACCGGATGGTGGGCTCGCTGACGAAGCTTGGGGTCACGGTCGTGATGACCGCGGAGCTGTCCGATTCGTACGGCGCGCTCAAGCTCAGCCCGCACGAGATCTCGTTCTTGGCCGACGGAATCATCATTCAGCGGTACGCCGAGCTCGGTGGGGAAATCCGACGGATCTTGTTCGTGGCGAAGATGCGAGGTTCAGATCACTCGAAACAGCTGCGGCTCTACGAAATCGGCTCTGAGGGCATCGTTGTCGGTGGCACGCTCGAGTCGTACGTAGGAATACTCTCGGGGGTGCCCGAGTTGCAACGCGAAGCGCTGGGGATGGACGGGTTCGAGCTCGCCCAACATCTGCGGGCGCGCCTGGGGATCGAGTTCGTATGATTGCCGTATCCGGCTACGGTCGGCCCGATGACCGGCGGCGATCGACCGAAGCGGGGTTCAGCCGGCACCTCGTGAAACCGATCACGATGGCGTCCTTGCTCGACGCCTTCACCTGACGCTGTCAGTCGGCCCGGGCACCCGTGGCAGGTGCACGACGACGGTGGTCAGCTCGTCCTCGGACGTCACGGCGATCGTTCCGTGGTGCGCGCGAACGATCTCGCTGACAATATAGAGCCCGAGGCCCAGGCCCTTCGTCATCGAGTCGCGGCCACTCGCGCGCGAGAACGGCTCGAGGAGGGTGGCCAGCGTCGTCTCCGGAATCGTGGGACCGTGATTCGCGATCGTCAGCACGACGGCGTCCTCGACTCCGGCGAGCGCGATCTCGATCGGATCCTGGCCGTGAGTGACTGCGTTTCCGATCACGTTGGTCAGAACCTGGGCCAACCGGCCCGAGTCCCACGTGCCGTCCAGGTCACCCTGTGTCGTGACCGAGAACGCACGGTCCTGATGTGCTCGCTGTGTCTCGTTCACGATCAAGCTGCAGAGTGCACCGAGGTTGCAGCGCGTTCGGGACAGCGGAATTCCATTGCCGAGCCGCCCACGTGCGAAATCCATGACGTCTTGCACGAGAGCCGACATCCGCCGTGACGCCAGCCCGATCTCCTCGACGAGGATTCCGTACGGCGACTGCAGATCAAGTTGCTGGAGCGCCTCCGCACTGATCGAGATGGCGGCGAGCGGACTCCGCAAGTCGTGGCCGAGGATCGCCATGAACTGTTCGCGCGCGCGCTCGATCTCGACGCGCTCGGATATGTCGGTGAGCATGCCGATCCACTCACGGGCGGTCCCGTCTCTCAGGAGCGGGACCCCACGCGCCACGACCCACGCGTAGCCGCCGTTGCTTCGTCGCAATCGGTGCTCGCAGGTGTATCCGACCGAGGTGGCGACGGCAGTCTCCCACGCCGCGGTCACACGCTCGCGATCGTCTGAATGGATCGCTTCCAGCCACTCCTGCGTTCCGTGCGGCATGGGAAGGCCGGTGAACAAGGTCCATAGAGCCGAGTCGAACGCCATCCGTCCGTTTGCGTCCGCTCGCCACACGATCGCAGAGGACGCGATCACCAGCGATCGGAAGCGCTCCTCGCTGTCCGCGGCAACAGCGCGAGCCTGCTCTGCCTCCTCGGCGAGCTGCTCCGCACGCACCGTTGCGACAACGAGCTTCTCGTTGGCCTCGCGCATCTGCAAGAGGAGCTCGTCGTTCATCGCTATTGCAGCTTCACAGCCCGCCGTGGAGCGCCGCAAGGCGCTGCATCTGTGCAATCGAGTGCGCCGACAGTTTGTTCATTACGCGCTGGCGGTGGGTCTCCACGGTACGGCGTGCGATGAGCAGCTCCGTAGCGATCGCGTCGTTCGAGCGGCCGCGAATGAGGAGCTCGAACACTTCGCGCTCGCGTCGGGTGAGTCGCTGCAACGGGTGGTGTGGCGGTGCGCCAAGCGCAGCGTCGACCGCTTCGGCATTTACGCTGGGCGGTAGGTAGCGCAATCCAAGGACTACCTGATCGATCGCGTGAATGATCTCGGCGACCGGTTGAGTCTTCAGCGCGTAACCGCAGGCATGCGCGCGCAACATGTCGGCGATCAGTCCGAGATCGTCGATCACCGACAAGCCGAGTACGCGGCACGACGGCTGCCGTTCGTAGATCTCGCTCGACAGACTGATCCCCGACAAGCCTGGCATCAGGACGTCGACGATCGCTACGTCGATGTCTTGCCGCTCGATCACCGCGAGCGCCGCCATGGAATCGTTTACATCCGCGACCACCTCGAACCGCGCCTCGCTACGAAGCGTGACGGACAGGCCCTGACGGAACAGCGGGTGATCATCGACCACCAACAGTTTGGATATCAATCCCTCCACTCCCGACCAGTC
>JAYVWH010000491.1:0-1849 GCA_043786265.1 Kofleriaceae bacterium
GCCTTGATGAAAGCGTCCTGGACTACGTCCAGGGCATCGTCGGGGTTTCGCAGGACACCAAACGCGAGCGAATAAGCGCGGCGGTGGTATCTCTCGAACAGCGTGCGGAACGCATCGCGGTCGCCTTTGCGAGCGGATTCAACCAACTCGCGGTCGTCGACTGGGTCACGTCCGGTGGACGCTCGCTGGCCCTCCTTATTCACGCCGGCGCTGTTATATCACCGCAGCGCGGCATGTCGGACGAGCTACCAGGCGCTATGCTGATACGACCGGGGCCTTAGGGCACAGTGGCATCGTCACGCACTTCCCTCACGGGGTATCTGGCCCACGTCCGTGCCCTCGTGTACCGGCACGAGGCCCTGCGCGCAACGTTGCTCGGCGTCGCCGCGCTCGGGGCGCTCACCATCGTGATCCCGCTGATCGGCTATCTGATCGCCGGCAGCCGGGCGACTGCACTGGCCGTGCTCGGGACAGCGGGACTCGTCGCCGTCCTCGTCGTGCTCGGGATCTCTGTGATCGGCTTCATCGTGCCGCGCCGGCGCTGGGCGACAGATCGCGATCTCGCGCGCTGGGTCGGCAGCCGTCACAGCTCGATCGCGAGCGACCTGCTATCTGCGGTCGAGCTCGCGAATCAACCGGTTCGCGTCGGCGCGCCATCGCCCGAGCTTGTCGACGCGTTGATCGATTCGACCGCGAGCGAGCTCGACACGATCGAGCCGCGCAGCCTGTTGCCCGCGCGCGAAGTGCCCAAGGCGCGAACATTGGCACTCGCAGCAGCCGCGCTGAACGTCGCGCTGGTGATCGTGCTCCCGCACGTCCTCGCGACGGGTTGGCGCGCGCTGATCTCTGCCCCACCGGCTCCGTTCGACGGCGCCGCGCTCTCGAACGTCCCGCTCGTCGGGGATCTCAGCGCGACGCTGCTGTCGCCTGCGTACAGCAAGCGCAAGACCGTGGAGCTGCCGTCGTCATCAGGCGATCTGCGCGGCTTGCCCGGCACCAAGGTCACGCTGCAGGCGCGCGTCCTCGTACCCGCCGCGATGGCCGAGCTCGTCATCACGCCCGAGGGCACCGGCGAGATCAAGAAGGTCGCGGCAACGATCCATGGCGATCAGCTGACGGCCGAGTTGACGATCGAGACCACCGCGCACTACCGCATCGAAGTCGTGTCGCCCTCGGGCGAGCACCGCATCGAAGCCACGCCGCGCGCGATCGAGGCCGAGCCCGATGCGCCACCGCTCGTCCAGCTGATGGTCCCCGGCGATCCACTCGACGTCTCGAACTTGCGCCGTGTCGAGCTCGCCTATGTCCTCGAGGACGACTTCGGCGTGATCAACGCCGAGCTTGTATGGGAAGGCGGCAAGGATCGCGGCCGCAAGGCGATCGCGCTTGGCGATCTCGGTGCTGGTCGTGCGCAGGGCAAGCTGATGTGGGACATCGCGGAGGTCGTCGTGCCCAGCGGCGGCGACGTCCGCTACTGGATCGAAGCGAAGGACAACGACACCGTCGGTGGGCCCAATGTCGGCAAGTCACGCGAGTATCACCTGCGCGTCGTGAGCCCGCGCGAGCGCCACGAGGAGACGTTAGATCGCCAGCAAGAAGTCGCGGAGAAGCTGCTCAAGAACCTCGGTGCTCGCTTGCTCGGCTTTGGCGACAGCGTCGCCGCCCGCGACGAGCAATCGCACCTGCTCCACGATGCGGTGACCGAGCTATCGTCGATCAGCACGGCGTACGACAAGGATCCGCATGCGTCGGAGCTGATGCGCAAGGCGCTCGCGCAGATCCACGATCGCCTCGAAAGGCTCGCTGGCTCCGAGACCAAGCTGCTCCCCAAAGGCAGCGCCAAAGTTCC